>NZ_QRQA01000025.1:0-13993 GCF_003475755.1 Mitsuokella sp. AF33-22
TCGACCGACGCAATTTGGCGAATTTCACCCGACGCGAACATAGTGTAGTGCTGGCGGTCTATCTCTTGTTTTCGGTTGCTTGCTTCCTTACCGTACATGAGCATCCGAAGGATGGTCCTGTATTCTACTTTGAGGGCACAGATGAGAACGATGAATCGGACGAGGTTGGCCTCGACCCCGATACCGGAGAAATCTTCGAGTAACTGAATATCAGACACACAAAAAGAGCTACTTGCTTTATAGCAGGTAGCTCTTTTTGTGTGCGTATTTTCAACCAAATTTTGCGACCAAAATATCCGTGGCTGAATACCGTTTTCAACCAAATATTTCATTCAGATGTTTTGGTAGTTCTATGACTTTCAACCAAATTTTTCATCCAAACAATTCCTAGACAGGGGTCATACATATGATTTTCAACCTCTAAATTCACTTACCCCAATTTTTTACCTGTTTTTCCAGTAAAAACAGGCTTTGCGGCCCCATTTTGGCCATTTTTCGCTGGTCGCGGATTTGCCCGCCGGGCCAGTCTTCTCGTGTATGATGAAACCATCAGAACGAGCAGGGAATGGTTCCGAGGGGAGGGCTGGCAAATGGCGAAGGTATCACGTAAAGGCAGCGATGCAGCTGCCAGAAAGGCTGCCATGGTGAAGCATGCTCTGGACAAGACTATCTCGGCCATCGTAGAGAACCCCGCCGAGTTCGTTGTCAACCCCGGCAAGGACTTCACCCGGAAGCGCACATTGCCCCTCGGGAGAATGTTGCACATCATCCTCGGTATGGGCGGCAACTCCCTCCAGAAGGAGATTTCCGACTACTTCGAGGGCAGCAAGGAATTTGCGACCAAGTCTGCCTTTGTGCAGCAACGGAGCAAGATTAAGCCCGAAGCACTCAAGTATATGCTGCACCAGTTCAACAATGCCTGCCACGACAGCAAGACCTACATGGGCTATCATCTCTATGCCTGCGACGGAACCAAGGTGACGGTAGCCACCGACCTCGATAATGCAGATACGCATGTAAGGGGCGGCAGCAATTCGGACGGCTTCAACCAGTATCACATCAGCGCATTCTACGACCTCATGAACAAGACGTATGTGGATGCCATCGTCAAGGGCGCGAACAGCACCGACGAGCCGCAGGCCGCTGTCGATATGATAAACAGCCTTGACTTTCCCGAGAAGAGCATCCTCATCTGCGACCGGGGCTATGCAGCCATGAACCTCATGGAGCACTGCAATCGCAAGGAAGGGCTGGACTACCTGATCCGCGTCAAGGAGAGCTGGATTCTCGAGGTGAAGGCACTTCCGATGAAAGAGCTCGATACGGATATCCATATCGAGCTGAGGACAACCCAGACCAACGAGGATAAAATTGCTTACAGGAACCGGACAGCCAAGTACATTCCCGGCAAATCGAAGTTCGGCAAAATCAAATCTTCGCAGTGCTGGGATTTCGAGTCTCCGCACCGGATGACCATCCGCATCGTGCGGTTCAGGATAACGGAAGACCGCTACGAGACCATCGCCACATCTCTGGACAGGTTCGCTTTTCCAGCAGAGCGCATCAAGGAACTCTATAATATGCGCTGGGGCATCGAGACCTCGTTCAGGGATCTGAAATATGCCATCGGTATGGTGAACTTCCATGCCCGCAAGGAAAACTCCATTCTACAAGAGATTTATGCCTCCTTGGTTATGTATAATTTCAGCGAGAGGATGACTTCCTGTGCCGTCGTAGTACAGGCAGGCGGCTGCAAACACACATATCGGGTCAATTTTGCCATGTCGGCATACTCCTGTAAGAAGTTCTTCTGGGAGCGCATCGCAACCGCCATTCTTCTGCTCGATGAAATCCTGCGCTACGTCGAGCCAGTCCGCGAGGGCCGGTCGGACAAGCGCAAGATGAAGACCCAGTCGGCAGTCAATTTCATATATCGCGTAGCATAGACTCAAAAATCAAGAACCCAGCCTATGCTAATTGGTATGTCCAAAAACAGAAAAATTACATCAGAAACGGCAAAAAAGACACTCGAGCGCCGGTATCTACCGGATTTCGGGTGTCTTTTCCTATCGGACGGTCTTAACTTAACGGAAACTGGTCGATGTCTGATAAGCAAGCGGGAAAATGAAATTTTCCCCGCTTAACTTAATGACATTGCCCGAATGGGACAGCATTTTTTATGCCTTCTCCGCGCAGCGGTGGATGTGGTCAGCAACCCTCACGCAAAGCCATTTGCCGTGACGGGCTCTGCCTGATGAAGGCGGCCCTGCTCAAAGCGGCGCTCGAGCTCGTAGAGGAAGTGCGTCACGGCCAGGAGGTCGGCGCTGCCGCCAGGGCTGATCCAGCGTTCCGTGAAATCCTCGTCGAGCGCGCGGATGGCTTTGCAGCCCGCTTCCGTGTGCATCCCGTCGAGCATCGCGACGTTGCGCGCGGCCTGCTGGGCGTAGCGCAGCGCCGCCATATCGTGGCGGCCGAGAATATTCGTATCCATATTGCTGCCAATGAGCGCAAGCAGCGTATCACAGAGCGCGTCGTTCACGCAAAAGCCCTCCTCGCGGCGGCGGCGGTAGACCGGCATGGCGAAGAAGCGGACCGTGGCAAAGCCGCTTTCCGCCTCGCCGCGCACCCCCGTCACGCCGTAGCGCAGGAACATGGCCTCGCCCTTCGTGCGCTCCTCCGCGGGCTTTTCCTCCACATGCGCGTAGGCCGCAGCCGTCAGCCCCTCGCACATCTCGGCCACGAGCGTGCAGAGATGGTCCGTCGTCAGCGCTTCGCCGCGCTTCATGGCCCAGCCGGCTGCTCCCGCGAGCAGGCCGAGGCTAAAGATCATGCCCTTGTGGGTGTTGATGCCGTTTGTTGCCGCAAACATGCGCCGCTCCGCCACGATGCCGGCGGCCTGCAGATACGGCAGCAGCGAGGCGGCGGCTTCCACCGCATGATTGGCGCCGATGCGCGCGAATTCATCGAAGCTGCGGCGCAGTGCCGTGGCCGACGAAAGGAATGTAAAGAAATCCATATCGCGGTGGGCGCCATTCGTCGCGCGGTCCACCAGTCCCGGCTTCGGCGTCGCCGAAACCTCACACAGCATGGCTTCATGAGCCAGATCACCGATTGCGGAAATCTGCATATCTTCAACCTTCCCTTCCTGAACCATATCCTCTGCTCCTCCTGACAGCCGATGACAATACGTGCTTTACCTGTGCCTGCTTCTCAAGCATACCATATCCACCGGCCGCCTGCACCCTTATGCAAGGAAAGCGGCCACCGGCACATGCCGGCAGACCGCCCCCTGAAGGTTAGAATGTATCGTTTTTCCTCAATGCTCAAAGCTGCAGCGGCTTGATCTTGCGGATGACATCGAGGATCGTGCCGTCGCGTGCCTCGAGGACAGCGATGACCTTGTCTTCCCACTCGAGATCGTCCGGCGTGCCGACAAGGCTGTACGCCTTCTCCTGCAGCGCTTCAATCGTCGTATGCTCAATACCGGCCTTGTCGAGGCACTCGATGAGATCCTGACGGCGCGGATTGACGGCAATGCCGTAATCCGTGACGAGGACATCGACGCAGTCGCCCGGCGTCGTGACCGTGACGACCTTCTTGCAGACCGTAGCCATGCGGCCGCGGACGAGCGGCGTGACGATGATGCAGCACTTGCTGCCTTCGGCCGTATCCGGATGTCCGCCCGGCGCACCGCGCAGCACGCCGTCCGAGCCCGTCAGGACGTTGACGTTGAAGTCCGTATCGATTTCAAGAGCAGCGAGCACGACGAAGTCGAGCTTGTTGACATAGGCGCCCTTGTTGGCCGCGCTGGCGTATTCGCTCGTCGAGATCTCGAGATGCTTGTCCGGATGCTCTTCGAGATGCTTGATGGCCTTCATGTCGAAATCCTGCGTATCGAGCAGCTTGCCGACAAGGCCCTTGTCCATGAGGTCGCAGATGTTGCCGCCCATGCCGCCGAGCGCGAAGCCCATCTTGATGTTCTGCTCAACCATGTACTCCTCGAGGAAGCGGTTGACAGCGAGCGACGGGCCGCCGACGCCCGTCTGGAAGGAGAACCCGTCCTTGAAGTACGGCGTCGAAGCGATGACCTTGGCACAGTTCTCAGCCATCATGAGGTTGCGCGGATCCTGGGTGATGCGCGCTTCCTTCGTGCCGATCTTCGTCGGATCGCCGATGGCGTCGACGACGACGACAGCATCGACATCGATGGAGCTGATCGGCGACGGCATGTTCGGGAACGGAACGAGCGTATCCGTCACGACGACGACATGGTCGGCATAATGGGAGTCTGCCACGGCATAGCCCATGGCACCGCAGTTGTGCTTGCCGCCCGTACCCTTGGCATTGCCGTAATCATCCGACGTGGAAGCGGCGATGAAGGAAATATCGATGTGGAGCTCACCCGTCTCGATGGCGCGCGGACGGCCGCCGTGGCTGCGGATGATGGCCGGCGTCTTGAGCTTGCCGGCCGAAATGACTTCACCGATGCGGCCGCGAACGCCCGAGGACTGGATGCCGATGATCTTGCCCTGCTCGATGTAGTCAGCCAAAAGGTCCTGTGCGCTGCCGAGCGACGTCGTGGCAACCGTCAGGTCCTTGAGACCCATGTCCTCGATGAGGACTTTCATGACCATGCTCGTCACATAGTCGCCGTTGCGGAAGGCATGGTGGAACGAAACCGTCATGCCGTCATGAGCACCGCATTTCTCGCAGGCTTCACGGATGGAAGCCACGACCTTGCTCTCCTGCGGCTTCTCGTGGCGGATCGTCACGGGGCCGGCTTTCTTAAACGGCTTGCCGTCCATATGATATTTGCCCTGGTAGACTTCTTTGCCGTCCTTCAGGAGCTCATCAGGAATATCTCTTCCTACTGCGTTGATCATTTCTGCTCCTCCTTATAAATCGCCGTGATAGACACCGCAAGCCTTCGCGAGTGCGATGACGCGGCTGGCATCCTTGATAAAGGCGATATCGACCATCTTGCCGTTGACCGTGTAAACGCCGACGCCAAGCTTCGACTGCTCCTCATACGTGCGTACGTACGTCTCAGCCGTGGCGATTTCCTTCGGCGTCGGAGCGAGCGTCTGATGAACAAAGGCAATCTGGCGCGGGTTGATGAGGCTCTTGCCATCAAAGCCCATATCGTGGATCATGCGGACTTCATTCTCGAACCCTTCTTCATCATCGAGGTTCGTGAAGACCGTATCGAAGCACTGGACACCTGCGGCGCGGGCCGACATTACGATGAGGTTGCGCGCCGTGTTGAGCTCGATGCCGCCCGGTACGTAATGCGTGTGCATGCTGCGATGGAAATCACCGGCCGAAAGGGCAATGCCGAACAGGCGGTCCGAAGCAGAAGCGATCTCATAGGCATTGAGCACGCCCTTCGGGCTCTCGAGTGCGGCCATAATGAGCGTGCGGCCTTCCTCGACGCCAAATTCCTTCTCGGCTGCGAGCACGTGCTCCTCTACCTTCTTGACATCCTCGGCGCTCTCGCACGTCGGGATGCGCACGCCGTCAGCGCCGCCGGCGACGCAGACGCGGATATCCTCTTCCCAGTGCGGCGTATCGAGGCCGTTGATGCGGACGATGACTTCCGTGTCACCGTAATCAATGGTCTTCAGGGCATGATAGAGCGAGAAACGGGCGGAATCCTTCTGGTTCTCGGCTACGGCATCCTCGAGGTCGAGCATGATCGTATCGACGCCATAGATGTAGGCATCTTTGATGAGGCCCGGCTTCTGGGCATTCATGAACATCATCGTACGGCGCAGGCGGAAGCGCTCAGGTCTTGGACGTGGAATCATTTGATGACACCTCCCCACGGAATATTCTTGGCGGACATATCGTTGCTGCGGAATACCGCGCATTCTACACGTGCTTTGAGCGTGCAGTCAAGGGCACCCTTATCCACGACTTTGACGCGTGCATTCTTGACGCCAAGACCTTCCAGGACGGACAGGACCGTTGCCTTGATCTGACGGCCATACTGGTTCATGACGCTGGATTCCAGCGTGAGCTCGATCCCATTGGTGCCAGGCATAACCGTTACCTGAGCATCACTGGATTCCAGCGTGCCAGCGATTGCAGCCTTCTGGATTTCCATAATATCGCTCCTTTGCAAAACACCTAAGTATTGTCTGATTACTCTTTTATTAAAACGCGAAACCATCCCTTTGTAAAATGTCTCTTTTTTATACTTATCCATTCCATATGTGCATGATAAAGTAGAAAAGAAAGGCTATTTACAACTTCTCCATTCTTTTATACCATAACGATAGAGAATGATATTCCCGATGATGCCGATAAAATCTTACTGCATAATCACAGGCTATGAAGGTTATTCCTATCATAATTTATAGTAGGATCATGCGGCAAAACAAGCAATGTATCGTCAGATCGTCAGAAAGGAATGATTGATTTGGATGAACAGGATTTCCACCTCTTGCAGGTCCTGAGCCGCACGCGCAACATCACGCATGCCGCCGACGAATTATACATCACGCAGTCCTCCGTCTCAAAGCGCATCCGCCAGATGGAAAAGGAACTCGGCCTGACGCTGATGCTGCGCTCCCGCCAGGGCGTCCAGTTCACGCCGGCCGGCGAGATCGTCTTGCAGCATGTCAAAAACGTCCTGCAGGAACTCGACACCATGAAGCAGGAGCTCAGCCTCCAGACGGGGCGCATCGCCGGCACCCTGCGCGCTGGCATCTCCATCAACTACGCCATGTACCGGCTGCCGGACGAGCTCGCCGACTACAACGAGCGCTACCCGGCCGTCACCACGCAGATCACGACAGCCAACAGCCAGCAGGTCTACTCGATGCTCCTGGCCAATCAAATCAACGTCGGCATCCTGCGCGGCGAGTACAGCGAATGGCGCGGCGAACGCATCCTGCTCGCACGCGAGCACATCTGCGCCATCACGAGCCTGCAGGACAAGGACACGCCGCTCTCGGGCCTGCCGCAGGTCTCCCGCCCGGCCGACGATGACATGGAGCGCATGCTGGCCCAGTGGATGCGCGAGAATCACCTGCAGTCCTCGCCCAACCGCATCTCCGTCAACAGCACGGCCACCTGCATGGCCATGGTGGAGCGCGGCCTCGGCTGGGGCATCGTGCCGGAGATCTGCCTCGGCAATTTCCACGGCTGCGTCCGCCCGCTCTACTTCGCGAACGGCGAGCCCCTGACGCGCTCCACCTTCATCATGTACACGAAGCAGGCACTGGAGCTGCCGCAGGTCCGCGTCTTCATCCAGCTCATCCGCGAGCACAACAAACTGAGACAAGAGAAACGGGAGGACACCTGATATGAGTGAAGTAACCAAGATTTTCCCCAGCGATACGCGCGCCCTGGCAGAAGTCTCCGCCCTGCTCGAGCAGGAAGGTATCCGCCTCGACCGCAACCTCGACTACATCAGTGCCATCCGCGACGACGACTACCACATCATCGCGACGGGCAGCATGTTCCACAACACCCTGCGCTGCTTCGCCGTCGACCACCGCCACCGCGGCGAAGGGCTCTTGAACACCATCGTCAGCCATCTCATGGAACAGCAGCTCCTGCGCGGCAACCTCGAAGTCTTCCTCTACACGAAGCCGGCTTCCGCCCGCTTCTTCCACGATCTCGGCTTCTACGAGATTGCGCGTGTCGAAGGACGCCTCGTCTTCATGGAGAATCAGCCACAGGGCTTTTCCCGCTGCCTGCAGCGCTTCCAGGACGAAACCGCAGCTTTCCTTAAAGATAAGAAACAAACGCTCGATGACAGCAGCCGGACAGCCGCCATCGTCATGAACGCCAACCCTTTCACGCTCGGGCACCGCAGCCTCATCGAGCGGGCCAGCCGCGAAAATGATCTCGTCCATCTCTTCCTTGTCAGCGAGGACGCCAGTCTCTTCCCCTTCGCCGTCCGCCAGAAGCTCGTCATGGCTGGCATCGAGGAATTCCCGAATGTCTGCCTGCACGCAAGCGGCCCTTACATCATCAGCAACGCCACCTTCCCGAGCTACTTCCTGCCCGACGACGACACTGCGAGCATCGGCCATGCCGAACTCGACCTCACGCTGTTCGGCAAAATCGCCGCGGCGCTCGGCATCCACCGCCGCTACGTCGGCGAGGAACCCTTCAGCCAGGTCACGGATCGTTACAATCAGGTCATGCGCGAAAAGCTGCCGGCGCTCGGCATCGAGTGCTGCGTCGTGCCGCGCCTGGCCGTGAACGGACGTGCCGTCAGCGCCTCCGATGTGCGCCAGTGCATAAAAGACGGCGACTGGGAGCACCTCCAGGCACTTGTACCCCCCGCCACGTATGACTGGCTCAAGAGCGGGGATGCCGCCGGCGTGCGCCGCCGCATCGCCGCCACGCCGGACGTGCGCCACCATTAACGTACAGCGAATCACGAGAAAGGAGTCTTATCCATGCTCAACGGAACACATGTCGAACTGCCCGCGATGCTCATGGCCCGCGAGGCACGCGCTGCTGCCCAGACGGCCTGCCGTCATGCGCATCCCGGCTGCGCGCTCATCTCCTTCGGCCTTAACATCCCCGGCCCCGTCAAGACGAATGACGACCTGCGCCGCCTCTTTGACGACGGCCTTTCATCCATCGAAGCATGCCTGAGCAAACTGGAGTTTCCTGTAGTCCAGAAGCTCGAGCACCACGCGTCGACCGGCGACGAAGCCATCCTCGCCGTCGACGGGGATGCCAATGCCATCAAGGCTGCCGCCACAAAGCTCGAGGAAACGCATCCGCTCGGACGCCTCTTCGACATCGACGTGCTCGACGAGTCTGGGAACAAGCTTTCCCGTGCCGTGCCGCGCCGCTGCCTGCTCTGCGGCGAGCAGGCCCAGGTATGCGCCCGCAGCCGCCGTCATTCCGTAGAGGATTTAACCAATCGCATAAACGAGATGCTTTTGGAATACCTTCAACGATAACATCTGTATAATAACACGTTTCCATTCCATCAGGGAATGATAGGGTACGAAAAATCTGACTTTTACAAAGCATTCCGATTATGGTAGAAATAAATTACATAAATCCTATCATGTTTCATATTTAAGGGAGTGGAAAAAGGAATGTCTACATCACCCAAACAAGGACTCTGGTGGAGAGCACTCGTCACCATCCTCGTGGCAGCCATGGGCTGGATTATCCCGGTCCCCGAGGGGCTGACACTCAACGCCTGGTATCTGTTCTCTATCTTCCTCGGCACCGTCGTCGGTTTCATCCTCCAGCCAATCGAGCTTGGCACCGTCGCCCTCATCGCCCTCGTGGCCTGCGCCCTGTCGGGAGCCATGACCTTCAAGCAGGTTCTTTCCGCCTTCAGCGGCAACACCGTATGGCTGATCGTCTCGGCCTTCCTGCTGGCCCGTGCCTTCATCATCACGGGCCTTGGCCGCCGTATCGCCTACATCGCCATGCGCGCCTTCGGCGACAGCAGCCTGAAGCTGGCTTACTCGATAAGCTTCTCGGAAATGATCATCGCACCGGCCATCCCGTCGAACTCCGCACGTGCCGGCGGCCTGATCTTCCCGATCGTCCAGAGCCTTGCCGATGCATTTGGCTCGGATCCTGAAAAGAGCCCGCGCAAGATCGGCGCATTCCTTACGGTCAGCGTCTTCCAGCTCGACCTCGTCATTTCCGCCATGTTCCTCACGGCTATGGTCGGCAATCCGATTGCCGTCGAACTGGCCAACCGCATCCTCGGCATCGAGATCACCTGGATCGACTGGTTCGTAGCCGCATCCGTTCCTGGTATCGTTTGCTTCCTTATCATCCCTTACTTCATCTACAAGGTTTACCCGCCGGAAATCAAGCATACGCCGGAAGCCAAGCAACTCGCCGATGCAGAGCTTGCAAAGATGGGCCCGATGTCCCGCAGCGAGAAAGTCCTCGCCGGCGTTTTCGTCCTGCTGCTCGTCCTCTGGGCTACGGCCAGCATCACGCATCTCAACGCCACGCTCATCGCCTTCGTCGGCCTTTGCATCCTGCTCGTCTGCCGCGTCATCAAATGGAGCGACGTCACGGGCGAGAAGAACGCATGGAACACCCTCGTATGGGTTGGCGGCGTCATCGTCATGAGTGATTACCTCAACCGCCTCGGGTTCATCCCCTGGTTCGCCAAGATTCTCGAAAACCAGATGGTCGGCGTCGGCATGATCGCAGCCGTTGCGCTTTCCTTCATCATCTACCTCTACAGTCACTATTTCTTCGCCAGCATGAGTGCTCACGTCACGAGCATGTATGCCGCCCTCATCACGCTCGGTGCGGCAGCCGGCGCTCCCCCGTTCGTCTCCGCGTTCGTCGTCGCCATGGCATCGAACATCTGCGGCTGCCTGACGCACTTCGGCACAGGCCCGGCTCCTGTCTACTTCGGTGCCGGCTACGTCCCACAGAAGACTTGGTGGATGATCGGCTTCGCCGTCTCGCTGATCCACATCGTCGTCTGGCTCGGTATCGGTGGCGTCTGGTGGGCGTTCCTCGGTTACTGGTAAGCTTCATCCAAACAGCACAGTCAAATGCAAAAGCCGTCGCGGCAAAACCGCGGCGGCTTTTTTACGTCCTGCTGATGTCAGCGGATGTTATTTGATGAAGCCCACCTGACTGGCGATCTCTTCGTAGACCTTGTCCCTGCGCTCGTTGAAAATGACTTTGTTCTCCTCGAACAAGTTGCGGCCGTGCGTGTCGATGGAGACGATGAGCGGACCGAACTCCTTGACCCTGCAGGTCCAGAGCGTTTCCGGCATGCCGAGGTCCTTCCAGTTGGCTGAGAGGATTTTCTCGACGCAGGTGGCCGCCACGACAGCACAGCCTGCGGGGAACACACAGTGCAGGGCCTTGTGATCGCGGCAGCCACGCATCGTGCCGTCGCCCATGCCGCCCTTGCCGATGATCAGGCGCACACCCGTCTCCCTGATAAAGGCTTCCTCAAATTTCTCCATGCGCATCGAGGTCGTCGGACCCACCGTCACCATCTCATACGAGTCCCCGCCGAGCGGGCGGATGATGGGGCCGGCGTGCAGGATGGCGCCGTCCCTGACATCAACGGGCAGCTTGCGTCCCTCCTCGATGACGCGGCGATGTGCCACGTCGCGGCAGGTCGTGAGCTCGCCCGTCAGGTAAATGACATCCCCGACATGGATATCCTCAAGATCTTCTGCGCTGATTGGCGTCGTAAGTACTTTCTTAGCCATCAGAAATCCACCTCCGAATGCGAATCAATTGTATAATTAAGCTCCTTGTCGAAAACGATGTGACCGCGGCGATGCGACCAGCAGCCCACGTTGACCGCGACGCCGATAACCGACGGATGGCGCGCGCTGTTCTCGATGTTGACGCCGAGCACGGAATTCCTGCCGCGCAGGCCCTGCGGGCCAAGGCCGATGGCATTGATGCCGTCCTCGAGGAGCTGTTCCATCTTCGCTGCTTTGGGGTTCTCATTGTGCGAGCCGATGCGGCGCATGAGGGCTTTCTTCGACTGCAGCGCCGCGACCTCGACCGAGGTGCCGATGCCGACGCCGACGAGCAGCGGCGGGCAGGCATTGAGGCCGTAGCTCGTCATCACGTCGAGCACGAATTTCGTGACGCCCTCATAGCCCTCGCCGGGCATCAGGACCTTGGCATGACCCTGCAGTGAGCAGCCGCCGCCCGCCATGTACGTGTAGATCTCGCAGTCGTCGCGCCCCGGCACGATATCCCAGAACAGGGACGGGATGCCCTTGGCCACGTTCCTGCCCGTGTTGTACTCGTCAAACGTCTCGACGGCGTTGTGGCGCAGAGGCGCATCCTTCGTCGCCTGCACGACGGCCTCGCGCAGCAGCGACGGCAGCTGCGCCATGTACGGGAACTTTGAGCCGCAGTTGATGAAGAACTGAATGGCTCCCGTATCCTGACAGCTCGGACGGTTGAGCTTCATCGCCAGCTCCTGATTCTTCTCCATCGTCTGGTAAATGGCCTTCGCGAGCGGCTCTTCTTCCTGTGCAGCCAGCTCGGCAATCTTCGCGCGCACATCGTCCGGCAGGCGCTTGCCCGTAAAGGCCAGGAACTTCGCCATGACATCGGTCATATGCGTGACAGCATCTTCTCGTAACATATGCTCATCCTCTCCTATCCTGATTGGCTCTCAATCATCATGAATCGTACGGGCCAGCGAAACCTTCCCGCTTCCCGCCTGTTGCTTTCATTATAGTTCGGCAGTCATCATAAGTCGAATACCAATATTTTTATAAATACCATAATCTTTTCCCTATATATTGGGATAAAAAATACCGGTCACCCGAGGATGACCGGTTAAAGAGTTGAGAAAATGATTCAATTCGGCTCAGACGAGTCCCTGAGCCAGCATGACCTCGGCCACGCGCAGGAAGGCCGTTATATTGGCACCGGCGACGAAGTCGTCGGGGTCTGCATACTGTTCAGCATTGCGGCGGGCATTCTCATAAATATTCTTCATGATCGCCTTGAGGCGGCCATCGACCTCCTCAAACGTCCACTGCAAGCGCTCGGAATTCTGCGCCATCTCCAGCGCCGAAACGGCCACACCGCCCGCATTGGCCGCCTTGGCCGGAGCGAAGAGCACTTTGTGCTGCTGGAAATACGCGATGGCATCGAGCGTCGACGGCATGTTCGCGCCTTCGCCGACGGCCGTCACGCCATTGGCGACGAGTGCCTTTGCGCTCTCGAGATTGATCTCGCCCTGCGTCGCACACGGCAGCGCCACATCGCACGACACGGTCCAGACGCCGCGGCAGCCCTCGTGATACGCAGCCTTGGGATGCGTATCGACGTACTCCCTGATGCGGCCGCGGCGCACCTGCTTGATTTCCTTGACGGCCGCAAGGTCGATGCCGTCGGGATCGTAGACGTAGCCGTTGGAATCCGAGCACGTCACGACCTTCGCGCCGTACTCCTGTGCCTTCTCGATGGCGTACGTCGCCACATTGCCGGAGCCCGAGACGACGAGCACCTTGTCCTTGAGGCTAATGCCCTTGGCATCGAGCATGTTCTTGACGAAGTACAGGAGGCCGTAGCCCGTCGCTTCCGTGCGGGCAAGCGAACCCCAGTAATCGACGCGCTTGCCCGTGAGCACGCCGGCATCGTAGCGGTCGCGGATGCGCTTGTACTGACCGTACAGATAACCGATCTCGCGGCCGCCCACGCCGATATCGCCGGCCGGCACATCGACATCGGGGCCGATATGACGATAGAGCTCCGTCATGAAGCTCTGGCAGAAGTGCATGACTTCGTTGTCGCTGCGCCCATGCGGATCAAAGTCCGAGCCGCCCTTGGCGCCGCCGATGGGCAGCCCCGTCAGGGCGTTCTTGTAGACCTGCTCGAATGCCAGGAACTTCAGCACATCGAGCGTGACGCTCGGATGAAAGCGCAGGCCGCCCTTGTATGGTCCTATGGCACTTGACATCTGTACGCGGTAGCCGCGGTTGATCTGGATGCGTCCCTGATCATCCTGCCAGGGAACGCGGAACGAAATCGTGCGCTCCGGCTCCACCATGCGCTCGAGGATCTTCTGTTCGCGGTACTCCGGATGATTCTCGAGTACCGGCACGATGCTCGAGAATACCTCGGACACCGTATCGTGGAACAGCTTCTGCTCCGGATCTTTCTGCTCGATGCTCGCGAGGACATCGGCCACATACTGTTTCATATCGGACAAAATAACCCCTTCCTTCCGTAGTCTGCCCTTTTCCTGTCTGTTTTCCATACATGCTGCACGTTTACAATATTACAACTGCAAACATTACAAAATCAGTATACTATACTCCTGTCGTAAAGTATATATGATTAAAAAAAGAAGTATTATTCACTTTATTCGTGAAAATATCCGACGGATAAACGAATAAACGGAGCGTAAATGCCGTCAGATATACAAAATATCACGCGGGGATGTGCCTGTTGGTTCAATTAAAATGCGGCCAGGAATCTTCTCACTTCAGTCTGGAGAGGAATGGCCGCAACGGTAGTCACTTGGAATACTGAT
>NZ_QRQA01000026.1:0-490 GCF_003475755.1 Mitsuokella sp. AF33-22
ACTGGGAGGATAGGAAATTGCCGGTTAAGCGAAGGCTCCGCATCAGCGGAGTCTTTTTTGTATCCATTCTGCAGATTGATGATTTCTCAGAGACTCAAAAATTTTTTAGATAAAAATCCTTGACAAGTATTGCGTTTATCTATATAATAATGACCTGTGAGTGACACAGAACGATATCTAGTTTAATTGCAGCAGTGAATCTGATCCTCACGTTTGGTTCACTAGCTCAGTTGGCAGAGCACCTGACTTTTAATCAGGGTGTCCCGGGTTCGAATCCCGGGTGAGCCACCAATTATAGATATTCTTTTTTATGGCCCGGTAGTTTAGTTGGTTAGAATGCCGCCCTGTCACGGCGGAGGTCATGGGTTCAAGTCCCATTCGGGTCGCCACTTTTGCCTCGGTAGCTCAGTCGGTAGAGCAGGGGACTGAAAATCCCCGTGTCAGTGGTTCGATTCCGCTCTGAGGCACCACTTGACATTATGCCCGCGTT
>NZ_QRQA01000026.1:500-12761 GCF_003475755.1 Mitsuokella sp. AF33-22
CTTGACATTATGCCCGCGTTGCGGGCTTTTTTCATATCGGATACGAACTGAGAGGGAGTAGCTCTTAGGGCACAAGTCAACATACTGGCAATTGCCTGGCTTGTGAATTGGCGTGCCTGTCTTCATGGGCAAGGTCAAAGCGAGACTTTCGGTACAGGATTTCCTGTGCCGGAGTCTCGCTTTTTTACTATATATGTGTATATATCTTTGATCGTATTGGCTCATATCTAGGAGGGTGTTTATGGAAGCATTCTGGTCCGTTTTTCTTGTGGTCTTCTTGGCGGAGATGGGGGATAAGACGCAGTTCCTCGTCATGGCATTTGCGGCAAAATATGATTGGCGCCGCGTCTTTGCCGGCATGTTCTGCGGCATCCTGGTCGTACACAGCCTGTCTGTGGGCGTCGGACGTCTCGTGGGCGATCTCGTGCCGCAGGATATCATGGCCCTGATTGCGGCCGTCCTGTTCCTGGGATTCGGCATATGGACCCTGGGCAGCAAGGATGACGACGAGGAGGAGGCGCATGATTCACGCTTTGGCCCGTTCCTCACGGTGGCGCTGACCTTCATTGTCGGTGAGATGGGGGATAAGACGCAGTTTGCCGCGATGATGATGGCGGCGCAGTATGATTCCTGGGTTCAGGTCCTGTGCGGTGCCGTGGCTGGTATGGTGCTGGCGGACAGCATGGGCATCCTCGTGGGGACTTTTCTGCATCGCCGTCTGCCGGACGCATTCCTGCGCTATCTGTCCGGCGGCATCTTTTTGCTGTTCGGCCTCGTCGGCCTTTGGAATGCGGTCTTCCGTTAATTCTTCCCTTGTTTTTTTCATGAATCTATTGCATAATAGCTTTAGCAAACGGGTGTATCCCGTAGTATGGATTGTTTCAGAAAGGAAGATCTTGCAAGCATGGAACAGTTTTCGACGATGTTCTTGGATTTCATTGCTTCTTGGGGATATGTGGCGATTGCCGTGCTGATGGCGGCGGAGAATGCCTGCATCCCTGTGCCGAGTGAACTCATCCTCGGTTTTTCCGGCTACCTGATCTTTGTCGGACAGATGACCTTTACGGGGGCATTGACGGCCGGCATGATTGGCGGTATGGCTGGTTCCATCTTTGCCTATCTCGTCGGTCATTACGGCGGGCGTGCCTTTGTGGACCGTTATGGCCATTATTTCTTCATCAAGAAATCGCACGTGGATACCGCACAGAACTGGTTTGATAAATACGGCCTCAAGGCGGTCTTCTTCAGCCGCATGCTGCCGGTTATCCGCACGTTCATTTCTCTGCCGGCAGGCTTTGCCCATGTCGACATGAAGAAATTCCTGATCCTGACCTTCGCAGGCGCTCTGCCCTGGACGGCACTGATCCTCTATGCCGGCATGATGCTCGGTGAAAGCTGGAAGATTCTGACGCAGATTGGCCATGAGGCCAGCATCGTCTTCGTCGTCGTGGCGGCACTTGTTGTGGCGGTCCTCTATATTCGTCATAAGCGAAAAAAAAGCGCGCGTGAGAGCGTGGATGCCGATTGATACAAAAAAAGCCATTCCTTTTGACGGGAATGGTTTTTTTATGTCTTAACGCAGCCAGAAGAACAAGATGGGAAAGATGATGGGCAGGAAGGCGCCTGTCGTGATGACGAAGGAGGAGACGGCGAGGTCAGTCGTCAGATGGTAGAGGCGCGATGTGAGGACGGCGTTGATGGCTGTCGGACAGAAGGCGGAGACGAGAAGTGTTCCCTGGACGACGGGATCATCGACGAACAGGGCGATGAGGATGCTGAAGATGAAAGGGGTGATCACGAAGCGCAGTGCGGTCAGTGAGCGCACCTTCTTTTCATAGCGGCGGACCTGTCGGAAGTCGATGAGGAAACCGACGGGCAGCATGGCAATCCAGGCTGCGATGTGGACAAGCCCCTGGAAGACGGGGCCGAGTGCGTCTGGACGGGCGATGCCGCAGGCATTGAGCAGCAGGCCGGCAGCCATGCCGACGAGGCTCAGCTGATTGAGCGAGAAGAAGAGCTCGCAGAAGCTGTGGAACCGGTTGGTCTTGCGGACGGCGTGTGTGTGCTTCATGTAGCAGTACTGGGCCATTGGGAAGATGACGAGCACGAGCAGGATGTTTTGACAGGTACCGATGAGCTGAGTGTAGGCGAAGCCTTCCTCCGCGTAGAGGATGAAGGCGCAGACGCCGCCGAGCGTACCGATATTGGCGAGCATGGCACTTGCGACGTAAGCACCGCGATCCAGCCAGCTCGTGAAGCTGCGGGCAAAGCAGAAGCTGCCGATGGCTCCAGGGATCAGGATGAGCAGGAAGCCGAAGACCGGTACGGTCAGGAGGCTCCACGAGATCGGCAGCACCCAGAAGCTCAGCAATGAGAGGATGGTGTAGATGCAGATGACGTTGAAACGAATGAGCTTGTTGATGGCTTCGCCGGATACAAGCTGGCGCTGATGCAGGAAATAGCCAACGGCCAAGGGCGCAATCAGGTCGGTTACGACGAAAATCAGGCGCAGGTTTGCGTTATCCATGCGGTCACTTCTTTCTGTATGGATGCATGTTGATTTTGCGATGGTTCGTTGGCTAAATCCTATCACTTTTGAGGGTTCCTGTAAATCTGTGATAGAATAATACGTATGAGTGAGGAGGGATATTTTGCGGAATTTATTGCTTGGATCATTTTTCCTGTCGCTGGCCGGCAGCATCTGGGGCGGCATGTTCATTGCCGTACGGCTGTCGATTTTCGTCATTCCGCCGGTTCCACTAGTGTGGATGCGTTACGGCACGGCACTCATTGCCCTCATGGTCATGATGCTGGTGATGCGGTCTTCGTGGTACATTGCGCCGCAAGACCGCAAGCTGTTGCTGTTATCCGCGTTCCTCGGGCAGACGCTCTCCATCGTGACGCAGGAAACGGGCACGATGCTGACCTCGGCGCAGACGGGCTCAGTCATCACGGCTGCAACGCCGGCGTTCATGGTGGTCTTCGGCTGCTGGCTGCTGCATGAGCGTCTGACCTTGGGGCGCGTGCTCTCGGTCGTGCTCGCGACGATCGGCGTGCTCTTCATCGTCTTTGATCCCGACAACATCCAGGTCAATGCGCTCGGCGGGCTGTTCCTTTTCATTGCGGCCGTGACCTGGGCGCTCATGTCGGTCATTCTGAAGTTCCTCTCGCGGTATTCTGTCATCACCGTGACGTTCTACAGCGTGCTTATCGCCTTTGTGCTGCTCACGCCGTATTCGCTTTACTGGCTCTTCACAGCAGCTGATATTCCCGCCATGGCGGAACCGTCGGTCTGGGGTTCGGTGCTTTACCTAGGGTTCATTTCGACGACGGCGGGCTTCAGCCTCTGGAACAAGGGCCTGACGTATATGGATGCTTCGATCGGCGGGCTCTTCATGTTCTTTCAGCCGATTGTCGGCACGCTGCTCGGCTGGCTGCTGCTCGATGAGCCGGTCACCTTCTATTTCTGGGCAGGCTTCCTGCTCATCGCCATCGGCGTTGTGCTGGCCATGCGGGGCGGCAATACGACGGCCGAGGAGAAAATCGCCAGGAGCCGGGAGAAATTGCCAGGCAGCCACAAGTAATGCTTGCATTTACCCTTGCTCCGTGGTATAATTTTTTAGTCGCTGGAAATGCGGCAGAATAACTCTGCTCCTCAGCAGATGGGGAGCCAAAGACCAAAGAGGGAGGTGATTTCGTGAGAAAGTACGAAGTCATATTTATCGTGAAGCCGATGGAAGAAGAGGCAACGAACGCTGTCATCGAGAAGTTCAGCAACCTCATCCAGAACAACGGTGGTACGATTGACAAAGAAGATCGTTGGGGCAAGAAGCGTCTTGCTTATGAGATCAAAGACTGCGCAGAGGGTTTCTACTGCCTGTTCGACATTACGTGCGAGCCTGCATGTGTTGCTGAGTGCGACCGCGTCATGAAGATTACGGATGAGATCCTGAAGCACATGATCGTCAAATCCGAAGAAGAATAATGATGGGGGAAACGCAGCTTTCCTTATGAAAGTACACCGCAAGGTGTCAGGGAGGGAAAACCATGAATAAGGCAATTCTGATTGGACGTCTGACCCGTGATCCTGAGGTTCGTTATACGCAGTCTGGTGTGGCTGTCTGCACGTTTACGCTGGCTGTCGATCGTCGCTTCGCTCGCAAGGATGCCAATGATGGCCAGCCCACGGCGGATTTCATTCCGATCGTGACGTGGCGTAAGCTTGCTGAAATTTGTGGCAACAATCTGGTCAAAGGCCGCCGCATCGGCGTCGAAGGCCGTATCCAGGTCAGAAGCTATGATGCACAGGACGGTTCGAAACGCTATGTAACGGAAATCATAGCGGATGAGGTGGAATTCCTCGATTCGAAGAATTCTGTTTCGCAGCCGGGTGAGTATGGTGCTCCGGCATCAGCTCCTGCTGCACATCCGCAGCAGTCTGGCAGTGCAGGTTCCTTTGGCTCGTCCATCCCTGATGAAGAAATCCCATTTTAAGACAGGAGGGGAATTACTTTGATGAGACGTGACAGAGGCAGAAGACCTCGTAGAAAGGTCTGCTCGTTCTGCGTAGACAAGGTTGATCATATCGACTATAAAGACGTTGCAAAACTGCGCCGCTTCGTAACGGAGCGTGGCAAGATTTTACCGCGTCGTATCTCCGGCAACTGCGCTAAGCATCAGCGTCAGGTGACGGTCGCCATTAAGCGTGCACGCAATATCGCATTGCTGCCGTTTACTGCAGAATAAGATCATAGGCGCTGTACTTCGGTACAGCGCTTTTTTGTTTATCATGTTAGGAGGATCATCATGCGCCGACGCCTTGAGGACGCGATGACGATGCTTACGGATCCGCGTCATTTCAAACTGCGGTTATTCATTGAAGGCAATATCATCGGTATTGCAACGGGATTTGTCATAGCCCTCTTCCGCTTCCTGCTGGAATGCTCGGAAAAGACGCTGCCGCGCCTGTATGCCTGGCTGTCGCAGCATCCCTTGTGGATGCCCGTATGGTTCCTCGTGCTGGCCGGCATCGGCTATGTGCTCTATCGCATCGTCAAACGGGACGGCATGACTTCTGGGTCTGGCATCCCGCAGATCAAGGGCATCCTGCTGGGCCGCATGGATATGAACTGGGCCAGGGTGCTGGTCCTGAAATTTATCGGCGCCGTGCTCGGCATCGGCGCCGGGCTTTCGCTGGGACGCGAGGGCCCGAGCGTCCAGCTCGGTGCCTGCCTGGGGCAGGGCCTCGGACGCCTTACGCACCGTTCCTATGCGGAAAGCCACTATCTCCTGACGGCCGGCGCCGGTGCCGGCCTTGCAGCAGCCTTCAATGCGCCGCTGGCGGGTGTAGTCTTCTGCCTCGAGGAACTCACGAAGAACTTTTCATCCTTCGTGCTCATGGGGGCTGTGGCGGCAGCCGTGACGGCGACGACTGTGACGCAGTATTTCTTCGGCATGGAGCCGGTGTTCCACATGGGCGTCGTACCCGTCATTGATACGGGCAGCATGTATCTGCTGTTGATTGCACTCGGTGCCTTTGTCGGTGCACTTGGCCTGCTCTTCAATCCATTCCTGAGCGGCGCGCAGAACGCTTATGCGAGGATGCCGCTGCCTGCCTGCTGGAAACCCGTGGTGCCGCTCTTTGCGGCCGGTCTGCTGGGCTTTGTGCTGCCGCAGGTACTCGGGGGCGGCAGTCCGCTGGTCGACTCCCTTGTCGTCACGGATTATCCGCTGACCTTCCTGCTGATCCTGCTGGCCGGCAAGTTCCTGTTCACGATGCTCTGCTTTGGTTCCGGCGTGCCGGGCGGCATCTTCCTGCCCATGCTGGTCCTTGGCTCCCTCGGGGGTGCCGTCTTTGCCAAGGCTGCGATTGCCCTCGGCGTACTGCCGGCGCCGTTTGCCGTCAACTGCATTGTCTTTGGCATGGCGGCATATTTTTCATCCGTCGTCAAGTCGCCGATTACCGGAAGTATCCTGATCATGGAGATGACGGGATCCTTTGAGCACATGCTGGCGCTCATCATCGTCTCGATGACGGCCTATCTCGTATCGGATCTCACGGGCGGGCAGCCGGTCTACGA
Organism: Mitsuokella sp. AF33-22; assembly: GCF_003475755.1. NCBI lineage: Bacteria > Bacillati > Bacillota > Negativicutes > Selenomonadales > Selenomonadaceae > Mitsuokella > Mitsuokella sp. AF33-22. Next base: position 6,581 of record NZ_QRQA01000026.1, read on the forward strand.
TATGCTGCTGGCAAGGAGCCTGGCCGTGCGCGAGAAGATCAAGCGGCGCATCCGCCGCAAGCGCATCCTGCTCGAGCTTCCCGTTGGCATGGGCAGTCAGCTTGCGGGCACTGCCATCGGACAGGTCGCGTGGCCGGCAGGGGCGCTGATCGTCAATGTGCGCCGCGGCGGTGAGGAACTTTCGCCAGCAGGGCAGCTGCATCTTCAGGACGGCGATTATCTCTACATCCTGACGGATGAACGCGATACCTGGCAGCTCCAGGAATTGGCCCGCGAGAGAGTAATAGATAAACAAAATCAATGACAGATTCCAAGGTGATTGTTGGAGTTGATTTATACGCATTTTTGGCGAGGTTGAGCAGATTCTTGGGGAAGACACTTGATAAATTTTGTCATATCTAGTAAAATAATCGTACAATAAGATGAAACAATAAACCTGGTGCTTATAGGAGTGGTAAGTATGTTTTTGGAAGAACGTCAGGATATTATTTTGAGCATGCTGGCTCGTGACGGAAAGGTCCGCGTGCGCGACCTCAGCGAGAAGTTCAAGGTCACCGAGGACTGCATCCGCAAGGATCTCGGCGCGCTCGAAAAGAAGGGCAAGCTCAAGCGCACGTACGGCGGTGCTGTACGCATCCGTGAGAACAGCCATATGGTCGAGGTAAGCAAGCATCGCAATACGGATGTCGAGGCGAAGCAGCGCATCGCACAGGCAGCGGTCAAGCTGATCCATGAGAAGGATATGGTCTTCCTCGATATCTCGACGAGCAATCTGGCCATCGCGGAACTCCTTGTCAAGATGGAGCTTGAGGTCACGGTCGTCACGAACATGATTGACATTCTCGTCGTGCTCGCGCGCAACCCGAAGATTCGCGTGGTCTTTGCCGGCGGCAAGATCAACAAGAGCCGCGATGGCTTCTGGGGCGGCATGACGCTTGATTTCATCTCGCGCCTCAAGCCGGATATTGCCTTTGTCGGTGCTGTCGGTGTCGATGTCAAGGAGAACAGCGTCTCGACGTATGATATCGACGATGGCATCAACAAGGCTGCCATCATCCGCCATAGCAAGAAGGCGTATGTCGTTGCTGAGGCCCGCAAGCTCAGCACGGACGGCAACTACAATTACACGACGCTCGATACGCTGTCCGGCCTCATCACCGATTCGGAACCGGCTCAGGATATCCGTGAGGCGGCTGATTCTTACGGGGTGGAGATCATCCTGCCATGAGTTTGCGTTTTCCCAATCGGTTGAGCTGGCACAATCTATATAGGGGAATCCTGAAAGGACTGAAGGTATATGCTTTTTACCTGGCAGTCCTTTCCGTTTTCCGGCTCCTTTTCCTGTTTGTGCTGCGTTCTTATATGGGCGCGGGAACCGCGGCGCCTGATGTTGAACTGGCACTCTGGCGCGGCTTTCGCCTGAGCATGCAGACAGCCGGCTGCCTTGCACTCGTGAGCTTTGTGCCGGGCTTCTTGCTGCGGCTCGTGTATCCGCGCTGGGAGAACCGCGTCGTCCTCGGCATCAATGCCGTGCTGCTCGCATTGCTCTCCATCCTCTATGTGGCGAGTTTCCCGTTTTACCGCCAGTTCCATGCGAACTTCAATCAGATGATCTTTACGGGGGCCAATGACGATCTCTACGCGCTCTTCATCACGATGGTGCAGCAGTATGCGCTGCCCGTGCGGCTGGCAGGAGCACTGCTGCTCGCGTGGGTGCTCTGGCGCGGCCTCAAGGCCCTGCTCGCCTGCTGTCGGCTGGAAGACTTCGCGGAAGCGATGGTATGGCCGCGCTGGGCGCGTTATCTCGGCCGTCTGGCCTTCCTCTATGTGACGTATCTGGCTGTTTTGCTCGGCATCTTTGGCGGCAGCCTCGGCTGGCAGACGGCTGTGGACTGGGAGAATGCCGGTGTCACCAAGGATGATTTTCTCAACGAAGCCATCCTCGACAACCCGCAGGCGCTTTACCGCGCCTACAATCTCAACAGGCGCATGCTGGCCTGCAACGGCCTTGATTTCACGACGGATGACATCCGCACGCTGGCAGCTTGGCTCTCGCATCGTCAGCCCGATACGGATGATCTCGACGTTTATCTGCAGAAGTCTGCACAGGGACCGGCGGCCGATAAGCCGAAACATGTCTTTGTCATCCTTTCAGAGAGCTTTGCGAACTGGCCGCTGCTGGACAAATACCAGGGCATCCCGATTTCGTATGGCATGCGCAGCCTGATTGCCGAGGATGATACGGATTACTGTCCGACGTTCCTGCCGAACGGGGCCAGCACGGTCTCAGCCGTCACTGGCGTCGTGACCGGCTTTGCCGATGCCAATCTCTATCTGACGACGATGCCGGAGGCCTTTGCGGCCCCGTATCCGACAGCCAGTGCGCCGCAGATGCAGAAGCTCGGCTATACGACAAATTTCTGGTATGCGGGACCGGCCACCTGGGAGCGCATCGGCGCGTTTACGCAGGCGCAGGGCTTTGAGCATTTCTACAGCCGCGGCGATTTCGGCGATGTGCCGGGCAGCGTCTGGGGCTGCGAGGACGAGGTCCTCTACGAGAAGGTGCTTGAGGGCTTGGACCCGGAGCAGCCGAGCTTCAATGTCCTGCTCAATGCCTCGAATCATTCGCCGTATGATCTGGATCTTGAGGCCAAGGGCTTCGATAAGGAGGCCGTGCGCGACGCACTGCCTCCGGAGCACCAGCAGGACGAGGAGCTCCTGAAGGAACTCGGTCATTACTGGTATGCCGATCGCGAGCTCGCGAAGTTCGTCAGAGCCGTCAAGGAAAAATGCCCCGACAGCCTCATCGTCATCGTCGGCGATCATGGCGACCGCTATAACCTCGATAAGACACCGATGACGTACGAGCGCTATGGTATCCCGTTCATCATCACGGGCAAGGGCATCCATAAGGGCACGCTGCTGCCGGATGCCGCCGGCAGCCAGATCGACATCATGCCGACGATCTTTGAGCTCATAGCGCCCAAGGGGTTCTCCTATATGTCGCTGGGCTCCAGCTTGACACGCACGAACCGCCAGGGCGTGAATTACGGTTTCTGGATCACGCGCACGGCCATCGGCAAGGCAGACACGGTCCCGCTGGTCCCTGAGCCGGTGACGGAGGGAGAAGAGCCGGTCATCGATGAGGATGCGATGCAGAATTACATCAATGCCATCCGGAGCATTTCGTGGTGGCGGGCGAAGTATGGCCCTATCCTCGATGCGAGCAGGCTCGAGGACCGCTGAGCCTGTGTGAAGATAAGAAGGATGAATTTATGATGAGCATTACGAAATGCGAGCTTTGCCCGCGGCGCTGCGGCGTGGACCGCACGAAACGGGCAGGTTTCTGCGGTGCAGGCAGCAAGGCGCGCGTGGCCCTGGTTTCCCTGCATAAATGGGAGGAGCCGTGCCTGACGGGCACGGACGGGCGTGGTGCCGGTACGGTGTTTTTTTCGTACTGCAACCTGCGCTGCTGCTTCTGCCAGAATCATGAGATCTCTCATGAGGGACGGGGCATTGAGGTCACGGATGAGCGGCTGGCGGAAATCTTTCTCGAGCAGCAGGCGCGCGGTGCCGCAACGCTCGATCTCGTGACGCCCACGCATTATGTGCCCGAGATCCTGCACGCACTTGAGCTGGCGCGGGCAAAAGGCTTTCATCTGCCTGTCGTCTATAATTCCGGTGCCTATGAGACGCAGGAGACGATTGAAGCACTGCGCGGCCAGGTCGATATTTTCCTGCCGGATCTCAAGTATGCCGATGAGGCGAGTGCGCGCGAGTATTCCCTGGCGCCCGATTACTTTGTCGTTGCCACGCAGGCCATTTCTGCAATGTACGAGCAGGTTGGCCCGTTGCAGTTCGCTGCTGATGGACAGCTCAAGCGGGGCGTCATCATCCGCCATCTCGTGCTGCCGGGGCATCGCCATGAGAGTATGCGTGTGCTCGATTGGATCCATGAGACGTTTGGTGACAAGGTGCAGATTTCGCTGATGAATCAGTATACGCCGATGTACCGGGCGGCGGAGCATAAGGGGATGAACCGCCGCTTGACGACGTTTGAGTATCAGTCCGTCGTTGACCATGCGCTGGAACTCGGTATCACGCACTGCTACGTGCAGCAGGGCCGGACGGCCGATACGAAGTTCGTGCCGCACTTCGACGGCAGCGGAGTACGGGCGGAATAGAATAAAATTTATGCTAGTAATAAAGGTTGTATGCTCAGATGGGCATGCAACCTTTATTATTTTATACCATAATGCATATCAAAAGATAAAATAATACAATTTATTTGATTTTGGGAAAATCGTTATATTTTATGAGATTAAATTTACTGAAAGACTTTTGCGAAAATTCTATTATGAATATAGAAAATATCAGTCGACAGATATTGAACCGACTATTACGAAGCTGGTTCCATTATAAAGGTTTTGGTGTAGTTCTTTTATTTTAGGTGATTTCGTGTGCTTGATGAAAGGAGTTGCTATAGATGCAAAACACACAATTTGCTGAACATGCACCTGATACTGAATTGGAAGAAAATGCAGTTGTCAGTCTTCGAGAAAAAATCTGTTATGGACTTGGTGACACAGCATGCAATGTCGTGTTCGGCATTTGCGCTACGTTATTAACATTTTTCTATACCGATTATATCGGAATCAATCCGATGACGGTTGGTATGATCTTCTTAATAAGTCGATTTTTTGATGGTATTTCGGATGTCATTATGGGCTTTATCACAGATCGCACGCATTCAAAGTATGGCAAAGCCCGACCATGGATTCTTTGGATGTCTGTCCCCTATGCAGTGACTTTTGTTTTACTCTTTTTTGTACCGGCAGATGCATCGGAAACAGTACAAGCTGTGTATATCTTTGTTACGTATAATCTTGTGAATACGGTTGTTTACACAGCACTGAATCTTCCGTATTCAACGATGGGATCACTTATCACACGAGATGAGTTTTCTCGCTCTGCAACCCAGGCTTGGCGTATTTTCTGCGGTCCAATGGGAAAAATGCTAGTGGTTGTCTCGACTCTCCCTTTGGTACATTATTTTGGTAATACACAAAGAAGTTGGATTATTGTCTCTGTTATTTTCTCGGCTATTGCACTTGTTTTGCTGCTCATCTGTTTCTTCAACATAAAGGAACGTGTGGTTATTAAAGCGGCGCAGGGGGTAAAGGTTCCCTTAAAACAGCAACTTAAGGCGTTGATTAGCAATCAGTACTGGGCTATGTGTCTTGGTTTTTGGGGATTGGCGGTCATGATGAGTACCGTCAGTGGCGTCATTATGACATATTACTGCAAATATACATTGGGTGATGAGCTGTTATACAGTCCGCTTTATGCAGCAGAACTCATATCGCAAAGTATCGTAGTCTTGATTGTTCCGCACTTTGTTCCTCGATTTGGCAAGAGAAATCTAACTTTGGCAGGCATTTTACTTGTCATTGTTGCACAGATTGTATGGCTGTGCGCTCCACTGAGCATGTCGGCAGCCATGGCAAGTGCAATCATTCGTGGAATCGGCGTTGCACCGCTTTGGGCAAATGTATTTCCAATGCTTGCTGATGCTGTGGAATATGGTCAATGGAAAACTCATGTACGTCAAGATGGTATGATCTTCAGTGCAGCTTCTGTTGGTTCTAAAATTGGTGGCGGTTTAGCAACTGCAGGTATTGGCATTCTTATGGATTCTGTTAATTACAATGGTTTATGCCAGAGTCAACCGAAGGAAGTCTTGGATTTAATATATGTAGTTTGTATGTATGCGCCAATCATTTTCTCTATCATCATAGCGGTTCTTTGTCTTATGTATAAGTTAGACAAATTTTATCCGCAAGTCATAGCTGATTTACGCGAGAGGGATCGTCAGGGTGTTCTTTGATGCTGGAGGTTAAGGTTTGTATTTTTGTAGTGAGGGGGGCTTTGGTGATGGAATATGCGGTGAATATTGAAATGTTATATCCAGGAATCCCTTTCTGTAACAGAATTGGTCGTGTAAAACAAGCTGGATTTGATGCGATTGAATTTTGGGGATGGCATGATAAAGATATAGATGATATTTTGGGGACATGCAAAAAAAATGGTGTTCGTGTGCAAGCAATTTCAGCAACAGGAAATTATTCTCCTGGTGATCGGTGTTAGCGCCGGGCGAAAAACGCCACTGAGTGTCGGGCGA
>NZ_QRQA01000027.1:0-2400 GCF_003475755.1 Mitsuokella sp. AF33-22
TGTTAGCGCCGGGCGAAAAACGCCACTGAGTGTCGGGCGAAATTGACCAATCTTGGTCGGATGAAAATCACCAATCGTGTCCTTCTTGCGCTATACTGAAGCCATCAACGGCTCAGGGAAAGGAGCGCAATGAAAGACACAAACCATACGCAATCCGAAGAGCGTCGCGTTGCAGAGGCTCTGGAGGCCATGCGGAAAGACGCTGGTGACGCCTTCAAACTTGAGGCTGTCAACCTCGCCGAGATGGAACGCCGCACGGGCCTTTCGCGCAGCCGCTTGCGCAGGCTCAAGAAGAACGGCTTCGAGTTCAAGCCGCACGCGAACAAGGGCCGCAAGGCGAAGAAGACTGTACTTTCAGGATTCACGGGCGCTTTGGACGACCTTCTGCGCAAGGGCGTTTCCAATTCGTCGGTCATCCTCGAACGCCTCAAAGAGCTCGGATATCCCGGCGGCCTCACGGTCGTCAAAGAGTATATTGCAAGGCACAAAAACCTCCTGCCGCCCAAGAGGCAGGTCGTTGCACCGCAGGGGAATCGCGGCCGCAGGTACGAAACGCCGCCAGGAGATTCTTTCCAGATGGACTGGGGATTCACGAATGTGGTGGCAAGCACCGGCGGCACCTTCCAATGTGCGTGCTTTGTCATGACCTGCCACCATTGCGGTGCCTGCTACGTCGAGTTCTTCCCGAATGCCAAGCAGGAGAACCTCTTCATCGGGATGATTCACGGCTTCGAACGCCTCGGCGTTCCAGCACACGTGCTCACGGACAACATGAAGAGCGTCGTCCTGCACCGCGACCTCGAAGGCCAGCCCGTCTGGCACTCAGACTATGACGCCTTCATGCACACCGTCGGCTTCCAGACGAAGCTCTGCAAGCCGAGGCATCCGTTCACCAAGGGAAAGGTGGAACGCCTGGTGCGCTTTGTGAAGGAGAACTTCCTTGCCGGGCGCACGTTCTACAACGTGACAGACTTGAACCGCGCCGCGCTGGAATGGTGCGACAAGCAGAATGGTATTTTCCATCGCGGCTCTGCTTGCGTTCCAAACGAGGTGCATGGAAGTGAATGCGCCCAGCACCTGCATCTGCTGGATGACAGCCGGGAGCTCCAAGGCTATCTCTGCCCGCTCCGCAAGATTTCCTTCGACGGGTTCGTGAACTACGAAGGCAGGCGCTTCGGCGTCCCCTACCAGTACACGGGATCGTTCGTGCGCGTCATGCGGAAGGATGCCTGGCTCTACATTTACTCGGAAGACCTCCTGCAGCTGCTCGTCTCGCACGAAGTGACGTGGAGCAAGTGCGACCGTTTCTGCAAAGACCAGTACGCCGTCCCCCAGCAGCCGGAGGAGTTCCCGACCGCGCCTGTGAAGACGCAGGCGACCATGCTCCCAGAGGACGAGCTCGACCGCTCCTTCGAGAAATTCAATTTCAGCAAGGGGGCGGACAGCGATGACTGACTCCCTGTTCAGCGCCATCGACCGGTGCAACGAGCTGCTGCGGCTGGACTTCTCGGCAGAAGAATTCGCGAAGCTGGCAGAGGAACGTTCCCTTTCCGCGGAATCCATCGAGGCCGTGTCTTCGGTGTTCGAATATCTCCGGGACAAGAAGGAGCAGTCCACTATCCAGATGCTCCTGCGCACCAGCCGCCTGCCGCAGAAGCAGGTCAAGACGTTTGACAACTTCGATTTCGACGTCCTGAAAGGCAAGGACATCGACAAGCTCAAGAATCTCCAGACGTTGGCTCCCATCTACGCGCACAAGAACATCGCGTTCATCGGGCCGCCGGGGACGGGCAAGACGCATCTTGCGCAGGCGTTCGGCTACGAGTGCTGCCGCCACCGCATGAAGACGTACTTCATCAAGGCAGCCGAGCTGCGTGACAAGTTCACCATCGCCCGCCGCGCGGGCAGAGAGGGCGCGCTCCTTACCAGCCTCGTCCGGCCGTCCTGCCTGATTATCGATGAGGTTGGTCACTGCGAATTCGACAAGGCGAACACGCGCTTGTTCTTCGACATGGTGGACCGCCGCTACAACAAAGAAGGCGCGTTCAACATGATCTTCACGAGCAACAAGAATCCCTCCGACTGGCGGGAAATCTTCGGCGAGAACGACGCGCTGCTCTGCTCGCTCGACCGCCTCTTTGATTCCGCCTCCGTCTTCACCTTCCGTGGTGAGAGCTTCCGTGGCAAGCATCTGGAGAACTACACGCTGCGTGCAGAGCATTCCGCTTCCACCACGCAGGACAATCCATTGAACCACTAACCATAACCTGAACAGCCAATCTGAGCCGTTGATATTTTATGATTGGCTCTTTTCGATTGACTCAAATTGGCGAATTTCAGCCGACCCGAATTGGCGTTTTTCGACCGACGCAATTTGGCGAATTTCACCCGACGCGAACA
>NZ_QRQA01000028.1:0-232 GCF_003475755.1 Mitsuokella sp. AF33-22
TACATCCCTCCGCTCGGGCTCTTGCCCTTCGGCAGAACAACGAGCACAGCAAGTCGCGCAGCCTTCTCCGCGCACGGGCGCGAAGCGCGGGATGCCGGGGGCATCCCCGGAGAAGGGGGACCGCGTAAGCGGTGGAAGAGGTCCATGGACGGACGGGCAAGAACAAAACTCAACTGCAAGTTCTTGCAAGCGTCGCAGCCCGCGCACGGGGGCGTGAAGCGCGGGATGCCGG
>NZ_QRQA01000028.1:242-572 GCF_003475755.1 Mitsuokella sp. AF33-22
AGCCCGCGCACGGGGGCGTGAAGCGCGGGATGCCGGTGGCATCCCCGGGCGTGGCCCGCAGGGCCGAAAGGGGGCCATGGACGAGATCTTGCACATATTTCGATTTATATGGAAATAGCAAGCTTCTGCGAGCCGTTACCCCTTCAGTCAGCTGCGCTGACAGCTTCCCCAAAGGGGACGCCAAGCCTTCTCCGCGCACGGAGAAGGGGGACCGCAAAGCGGTGGAAGAGGTCCATGGACAGACGGACAAGAACAAAACTCAACTGCAAGTTCTTGCAAGCGTCGTAACCCGCGCACGGAGAAGGTGGCCCGAAGGGCCGGAAGAGGTCC
>NZ_QRQA01000003.1:0-207266 GCF_003475755.1 Mitsuokella sp. AF33-22
AGTTGACGATTTTATCTGTGATTTCCATGCGTTACTGCGCGTCCGCAGCCTCCTCCGCCGAAAGCTTGTCAGCTGCATAGCTCAGGAGGATGTGCGCGCTCTTGCGGTTCGTCGCGAGCGGCACATCGTGCACGTCACAGAGGCGCAACAGTGCGTTGATGTCCGGCTCATGCGGCTGCGAGGTCAGCGGGTCGCGCAGGAACACGACGTAAGCGACATCGCCGACAGCCACGCGTGCGCCGATCTGCTGGTCACCGCCCATCGGGCCCGACAGCATCGTCTCGACATGGAGATCAAACGTATCGTTGATGAGCGTACCCGTCGTCCGCGTCGCGATCAGATGGAACTTTGCCAAAAGTTCCTTGTGGTGGCCGACAAACTCGAGCATCTCGCTCTTCTTCTTATCATGGGCAATCAGCGCAATGGTTTTCATCGGGGGAATCCTTCCTTTCTCACGTCTCAGGCAACAATTTCATCCGCCTAAAAAGGCTCTACTTGTCCATTTCGCGGGAAAACAAAAAAATCCTGCCAGCTCCAAAGATACCGGCAGGTTTTTTCGGACTCTGATGAACGCCAACCACTTTTAAGTCAGAGCCCAAAGGTTAAAAAGGTTTAAAAGTGGCAACTGTCGAAAGAAATTACAGCGCGGAATGGGACGCCATGTCCTTGCGCAGGCCGTACTGCTTGAGCACGGCCGCAATGATGAAGTTCAGCACGAAGCAGCAGGCGAAGAAATAGAGCGAAGCCGTGTAGCCGCCCGTCTGCGCGTGGAAGCAGGAGACAATCGAGGGGCCGGCAACACCCGCGAGGCCCCAGGCCGTCAGGATGCGGCCGTGGATGGCGCTTAATTGGCGCGTGCCGAAGATATCGGAAAGATAGGCCGGCATGCACGAGAAACCGCCGCCGTAGCAGCTGATGATGAGCAGCACGAGCATCTCGAAGACGAAGGCCTCGCGCGTCCCGGCGAGCTGCCAGAACGCGACGACCTCAAGCAGGAAGAACAGCATGTAAACGCGCCCGCGGCCGAGGTAATCCGAGATTGTCGACTAGACGATGCGGCCGCCGCCGTTGAAGACGCCGATGATGCCGACCATCGAGGCAGCCGCCGCATCCATGCCGATGACCTCCTGCGCCATCGGCGAGGCCACGGCCAGAAGGCCGATGCCGCACGTGATGTTGACGAAGAAAACCCACCAGAGCGAGGCGAACTGCCACGTCTTGAGCGCCTCGTTCGCCGTCACGCCGCGCTGCACATGCGTGACACGGCCATGGCTGTCCTTCAGGACCGGCGGCTTCAGGTAGAGTGCCGAAGCCCCTATGACGACCATGTAGACGCAGCCGAGGATCAGGAAGTTGTTGACGAGCCCGACCGTCGCCGTCAGGTACTGCATGACGGGTCCTGCAATCAGCGCCGCGAAGCCGAAGCCCATGATGGCGAGCCCTGTCGCAAAGCCGCGATGATCCGGGAAATACTTGACGAGCGTCGAGACCGGCGTGATGTAGCCGACACCGAGGCCAATGCCGCCGATGACGCCGTAAAAGAGATACAGCAGCGCGAGGCTCTGGACCGACAGCGCGTAGGCCGTGCCGAGCATGCCCGTGCCGAAGAAGGTCATCGCGATGAGCCCGCTCTTCTTCGGCCCGATCTTCTCGACGAAGCTGCCGAGGAGCCCTGCCGAAAAACCAAGGAACAGGATGGCCAGCGAGAACGTCCAAGTCGTCTGCCCCAGTGAAAATCCCATCTCATTCATGATAGGCCGGGTCAAAACACTCCAGGCGTAAACACTGCCGATGGAAATGTGAATGCCGACGGCACTCAGCGCGATAAGCCAGCGATTTCTCATGAAATCTACCTCCCAGAACGATACCGGGGCATCCTTCCAGGCTTATGAAAAAAGACCGCCCGAACAGAATACCCTGCCCAGACGGTCGGCTATTTCTCACAACACAAGACATGTGGTCAATTCCACTCACCCGTCAGCCTTGCACTGCTCTTTACTTTTTCTGCTTTCATTATATGTGCCCGGCTTCCATCCGTCAAGCCCCAGAAAAATTAAATTTTGGGGCCTCGCAATCTTCCATACAGTCTCTATAATAAGGAAGCTTACACCTGGTCTTCTCCCTTGAAGAAGACGGATTTGCCGATGAACTCGCGCAGGAGGGAGTTGTTCGGGATGTCGTCTTCATCCGGCAGATCCTGGAAGTACTGGCAGAAATCGAGCAGGCGGCGCGCCTTCGTGTATTCGGGAACGTCGGGCGTGACGGCCTCGAGCACGGGCACGGCATAGCGGCGCAGTGCGGCGAGCTCGTAGATGAGCGCCGAGTTGAACATGACATCGGCTTCTTCCTGGAACGGGAAGATGTACTTCTCCTCGCCCTGGCGCACATCAGGCCACTGCTTGAGCGTCTTGAGGGCGCTTGAACCGCGGAACTGGTAGTCGCGCACGAGCCGGCGGATGAGCCGCGCGGCCGTCGTCGGGATGCGGTTGTGCGCGTCGATGTTGAGCTGCGTGAGCGCGCTGACGTAGATCTTGAATTTGTTCTTGCGCGGAATCTTCGCTGTGAGCTTCTCGTTGAGGCCGTGGATGCCCTCGACGATGATGGGCTGGTCGGCCTGCAGCGACATCGTGATGCCCGAGTCCTCGCGCTCGCCCGAGATGAAATTGTAGCGCGGCAGCGTAATCGTCTCGCCTTTCAGCAGCGCGAGCATGTCCTTGTTGAACTCAGGCACGTCGAGGGCTTCGAGGCATTCGTAATCGTACTCGCCGGCCGGCGTCTTCGGCGTGTCCTCACGGTTGACGAAGTAATTGTCAAGCGAGATGGAGACCGGCCGAAGCCCCATGACCTGCAGCTGGACCTTGAGTCGCTGCGCGAACGAGGTCTTGCCCGAAGACGACGGCCCCGCGATAAGGATCAGGCGCAGGTCTTTCCTGCGCGCCGCGATGTGGTCGGCAATGCCCGCGATGCGTTTTTCCTGCAGGGCCTCCGAGACGCGAATGACCTCGCCGATACGGCCTGACTGGATTGCGCGGTTGAGATCCGTGACGTAGCGGCAGTGCAGGATGTTGGCCCAGTCCTTCGACTCGGCGAGCACGCTCGAGAGCTTCGGCTGGCGCATGGAGGGCGGCACCTCGCCGCGGCTCCTGAGGTCCGGCGTGCGCAGCAGCACGCCCGCTTCAAAGGCTTCGAGCGCAAAGCGGCCGAGACGGCCCGTCGAGCCCATCATGGCACCGTAGAGGTAGTCGTAGTAGCCGCCGCAGCGGTAGATGCTGACGAATTCGAGCTCGAGCGAGGCGATGAGATTGGCCTTCTCGATCTGCTTGGCTTCCTTGAAGAGGCGCACGGCATCCTCGCGCTTCATGACCTCCTTGACAATCGGCCGGTCCTCGGCGACGATGCGGCGCATCTCCTCCTCGACCTTCGGCACGAGCTCCGCCGGCAGTGTGCGCGCCTCCTCCTCTTCGCTGCCTGCGATCTGCACCTCGCAGTAAAGCCCGTTGTTCGCGCGGAACTTCGCGATGACCTCGGCCCCCGGGAAGAGTTCGTGGACAGCCATGATCAGCAGGAACTCGACGGAGCGCCGGTAGACGATCCAGCCGGCCTCGCTGTCGAGCTCGACGAATTCAAGGCTGCGCGTCTTGCCGACGGGCGTCTGGAGATCGTGTATCGTATTGTCGAGCTTGACGGCGACAATCTTCGAGGCATATTCCTGCTGATAATCCGCCACGAGGTCGCGGGGCATGACATCCGGCAGGACGGTTCTGTTTTTGCGAATGGTGATGAACAAGAGAATCTCCTCCTTGCTGAAACTTGCTGCGTTGCCGTCTTTCCCTCTCGTTTCTCTCTTTCGTGCATTTCTGTCCAGCAAAAAAACAGGAACGCATCACATTTCTATTGTAACACGTTCCTGCCAAAATGTCAGAAAAATCAATATGTACAGCCCTACAATACGGGCCGTGCGTGTTCAAGATATACAGCGGTTTACTGGAAGATCTTGAGCACGAGGCTGTAGGCGACAGCGCCCATGACGGCCGTGCACGGAATCGTGAGAACCCAGGCCAGCACCATCTGCTGCGCAACGCCCCAGCGCACGGCATTGACGCGCTTGGCCGTGCCGACACCCATGATGGAACCCGAAACGACATGCGTCGTCGAGACGGGCAAGTGCAGCAGCGTGGCCGAGAAGATGACGAGCGACGAGTTGAGGTCGGCCGCGAAGCCCGAAATCGGCTCGAGCTTGAAGATCTTGCCGCCGATGGTCTTGATGATGCGCCAGCCGCCAACGGCCGTGCCGCAGGCCATCGCCGTCGCCGCGAGTACCTTGACGTACGTCGGCACTTCGAAGACGTCAATGTAGCCGCCCGAGAGCAGCGCGAGCGTAATGATACCCATGGATTTCTGGGCATCGTTCGAGCCGTGAGAGAAAGCCATCATGGCAGCCGAGAGGATCTGCATCTTCTTGAACTTGCCGTTGACCGAGGACGGACTGAACCGTCCGAACAGCCGGAACAGGATGGTCATGACGATACAGCCCGTGACGATGGCAATGAGCGGCGACGCGATGAGCGATGCGACGATCTTGCCGATGCCGTAGAAATTGAGGCCGTCGCTGCCGACCGAGACGAGCACGGCGCCGATGACGCCGCCGACGAGGGCATGCGACGAACTCGACGGGATGGCAAACCACCAGGTGATGAGGTTCCAGACCACAGCGCCGACGAGTGCAGCGATGATGATACGTTCATCGACATGCTGGGCCGATTTGACGATATCGGCGCCGATTGTCTTCGCGACGCCTGTGCTGTACATGGCGCCGAGGAAATTCAGGCACGCGGCCATGAGGATGGCATGACTCGGATGCAGCGCGCGCGTCGAGACGGATGTCGCGATGGCGTTGGCCGTATCGTGGAAGCCATTGATGAAGTCGAAGATCAGCGCCAGAGCAATAACGGTAAAAATCAAATACTGTAACTCAGGCATACTTCATTACCACTCCTCGAATCATGTCAGAAAGCTTCTCGCAGTGGTCGAGCGTATTCTCGAGGTTCTCGAGAATGTCCTTCCACTTGATGAGCTCAATCGGATCCTTTTCCTTGTCGAAGAGGTACGCAACCTCGTGACGGTACACGCGGTCGCCCTCGCTCTCAAGGCGGGCAATCTTGTGCGTTGCCTCCAGGATCTGGGCCTGATTCTTGCGGATGTTCTTCAAGAGGGAGAAGGCACGGATGATTTCCTCGGTGCTCTCGATCAGGAGCTTCGTGAGCGTCACGGCGCCGCTCATGGCCTTGCCCGTACGATACATGACGATGCGCTGCAGCGTGCCCTGCAGGTAGTCGACGCCATCATCGAGACCGTTGGCGAGGGCATAGATGTCCTCCCGGTCGATCGGAGTGATGAAGGTCAGATTCAGCTTGTCGATGATCTTGTCATTCACTGCATCTGCTTCATGCTCGAGGTCAATGATTTCTTTTACTTTGTCAGCGGCTTTGCTGTAATCCAGCATAACTTCGTCCATCATGAGCGCACCCTTATAGAAATAGCGGGCGCTGTCAACGAACAAGTCAAAGAACTCGCTGTCCTTCTGCTTGAACTTAAACATCTTCTTTTGTGTCCTCCCTCGAACGAAACTTACACATTATCACAGTTTTACTATATCATCATTTTTCATGCACATCAACTGCTAATTTTTGCCAAAACCATAAAAAATGACCAGATTCGTACGCATAAAAACGGACAAATCTGGTCAAATATGACGGTTTTACGTAATTAAGACCGCGAAGAATCAGCCTTCTACGGCCTGCTGAGCCTTGAGGACTTTTGCGGCGACGCCCTTCATCTTCTCGGCCGATACCGAGCAGGCGGCGATGCGGATGCCGAGCTTCAGCGGCACGGCGAAGATGAGATCGTCATGCAGCTTGTCGCAGACGGCCTGCGGATCCTTGGCCGGCACGGAGAGGAAGAAACCACCCTTGTACGGCAGCGCGTTAAGCCCGCAGGCCCTGGCCTCCTCCATGAAGAGGTTGCCGCGGCTCTGGATCATCTGGTAGAAGGCATCGCGTTCCTTCTCAAACTGCGCGAGCGTGCTCTTGTCCTGCTGGATGCGTGCGAGCAGCGTCATCGCGCCGCGGTTGATGTTCGACCAGGTCGCACGGCTCGTGTACTTGTTGATTTCCTTGAATTCCGTGATGACCTCCTGGCTCGAGGAAACGGCAACGAGTGCGCCCGTGCGCTGGCCGTAAGCCGTGTAGCCCTTCGACATCGAGAAGGCGAACATCACGAGGATGTTATCGGGCAGGCTGCCGAACTTCTTCATGAAACGGCGCGTCTCGTTCTTCTCGCCCGCGTAATCGATGTAGGCGATGTCGACGAGGATGCTGATCTTCTTGCCCTTGGCCGCATACTTCTTCGCGAGGTCCAGCACGCAGTCCCAGTCCTCCTCCGTGAGGCTGAAGCCCGTCGGGTTGTGTGCCGGCGTGTTGATGATCGTCAGCAGGCTCTCCTGCTTCTTGAGGATGCCCTCGAATTTGTCGGCGAAGTCCTTGCGGTTGAAATTCTGCTGTTCATCGAAGAGCTTGTAGTTCGTCAGGTGCGAGCCGCATTCGTTGCAGATGACGTTGTACGTGCCCCAGAACCAGTCAGCCGTCAGCACCTCATCGCCGCGCTCCGCGTAGTTGGCGACGGCGTGATGGATGGCGCCCGTGCCGCCCGAAGTGGCGATGGCACCGAAGTAGCCCTCCGGCTTCTGGTCGGCGAAGGTCAGGTCGATGACGGCGTCGAGGTACTCGGGCAGACCCGGGATTGGCGCATAGCGCATGTAGTCCTCAATCGTAAGAGAACGGAAGACGCGCTCCATCGTCGGGATGCTGGCCAGTTTGCCCTCATCGTCCATCATGACGCCCATCGTGGCGTTCGTCACTTTATCGGCGCCGTATTTGGCGGCAGCCTCACGGCAAGCCGCGCTCGCACCAAAAATCGCGTCCTTCAGTCTCTTGCTTGCAGCATGCGTTGCTGCCATACTCGTCGTCATAACGAATGACCTCCTTCATTGCGCTGATGCCCGTGACGGCTTGTACCCGCACACGGTGCACCAGACGTCCATCTATCCATTGGACGAATCCTATGATATACGGTTTCTCGCCCGTTGTCTACTATTATAACAGGCTTTTGGTATAAGTATACAATATTTTTATGGAAGAATTGATGAAACTTCTGGTAACCGGTAAAGAAAGACCGCCCCCGCTGAGGGAGCGGCCAATTCCTCACAGATTGCCCTCAGGGCAGCTGTGCCTTATTTTGCCGGGAAGAATTCCTCGTGGATGGCATTGACGGCCTCTTTGAGCTGGGAGCCCTTGACGAGGCACGAAATGCTGATCTCGGACGTGCTGATGATGTCGATGTTGATCTCGGCCTTCGAGAGTGCACCGAACATGCGGGCAGCGATGCCCGGGTTGCCGAGCATGCCGGCGCCGACGATGGAGACTTTCGCGACGTCCTCCTCGATGAGCACGGCGATGGCATTGAGCTTGTCGGCAACCTTGTCGACGACTTTCTTGGCCTGGCCGAGGTCATCGCTGGCGACTGTGAAGACCATATCCGTCACATTCTTCTCGATGTTGCGGATGCTCTGCACGATCATGTCGACGTCGATGTTGGCTTCCGCGAGCGCCGAGAAGATCTCATGGGCAATGCCCGGCGTGTTCGGGATGCCGAGTACGGCAATCTTTGCTACCTTCTCATCGTGTGCGACACCGCGAATGACAAAATCCTTATCTTCCATCGTATAGTCCTCCCTAATGATTGTGCCTGGTTTGTTCGTGAACGTCGAGCGTACATGGATCGGGATGTTGAAGAACTTGCCCATCTCCACGGAACGCGGCTGCATGACGCCGGCGCCGAGGCGAGCCATCTCGAGCATCTCGTAGTAGGTGATCTCCTTCATCTTGCGGGCATCCTTGACGATGCGCGGATCAGCGGAGTAGACGCCGTCGACATCGGTGTAGATCTCGCAGGAATCGGCCTTGAGCGCACCGGCGAGTGCGACGGCCGACGTATCGGAACCGCCGCGGCCGAGCGTCACGGGGTCACCGAATTCATCGGAGCCCTGGAAGCCCGCGACGACGACGATGTTGCCCTTGTCGAGTTCCTCGTGTACGCGCTTCGGCGTGATGTCGACGATGCGGCCCTTCGTGTGCACGGAATTCGTCTTCATGCCTGCCATCGGGCCCGTCAGCGAAATTGCCGGCTGACCGAGCGTCTTGAAGGCCATTGCGAGAAGGGCAATCGAAACCTGCTCGCCCGTCGTGAGCAGCATATCCATCTCACGCGTGTACTGGTACGGATCTTTCGTGATGCCCTCCGCGAGCGTTATGAGCTCATCCGTCGTATCGCCCATCGCGGATACGACCATGACAATCTGGTCGCCGGGCTGTTTCTCGCTCAGCACCCTCTTTGCCACATTCATGATTTTCTCTGTGGTAGCCACAGAACTGCCACCGAATTTCTTAACAATAAGCGCCATGATTCTCCCCCTAAACATCATACCGGCACATCCGCCACAAACGGACAACGACGGTGTTTTGTCTGTTAAAGTGTTTAATCGAAACATATTATACAAGAATTTCCGCGGCCTGTCTACCGAAATCGGCAAATTTATGTAAAAATGTTTTCCGCAGAAAAACAAGCCGAAATGCCAGCATTACATTTTCAAGAATTCTATACAGGAATACAAGTTAAAATGATAACATTTTCCACAATTTGCGCCGCTATCGGACAAAAGTGGACATCCGTCCCATCCTATGGTAAATTGAGGGATGTGATCATCGTATCTCATTTCGTTTGTTTTTTATTTGAAAGGAGTGTCTCATCTTGCAGAAACGTCCCATCGGTGTCACGGAGAAGCTTCCGCTCATGGAAACCGTCCCGCTTTCGCTGCAGCATCTCTTCGCCATGTTCGGCTCGACCGTACTCGTGCCGATCCTCTTCAAGGTCAATCCGGCCACGGTGCTCTTGTTCAACGGCATCGGCACAATCCTCTACCTCGTGCTCTGTAAAGGCAAGATCCCGGCCTACCTCGGCTCGAGCTTCGCGTTCCTCTCGCCGGTCTTCCTCGTGCTCGCGCAGTACAGCTACGAAGCGGCGCTCGGCGGCTTCATCTGCGTCGGCGTCGTCTTCTGTCTCGTAGGCCTGCTCATTCGTGCGGTCGGCACGGGCTGGATCGATGTGATCTTCCCGCCGGCCTCGATGGGCGCGATCGTCGCGGTCATCGGCCTCGAGCTCATGCCGACGGCCGCCGGCATGGCGGGCCTCACGGGCGACAAGGCCGACACGACGACGATTTTCGTCTCCCTCATGACGCTGGCCATCACGATCTTCGCGTCGGTGGCCTTCAAGGGCTTCCTCTCCATTATCCCGATCCTCATCGGCGTCGTCAGCGGCTACATCATCGCGGCCGTCTGCGGCCTCGTCAACTGGGAAATGGTCGAGAGCGCCCCGTGGTTTGCGCTGCCGACGTTCTACACGCCGACCTTTGATATGGGCGCCATCCTCATCATCCTGCCGGCCTCGCTCGTCGTCATCGTCGAGCACATCGGCCATCTCATCGTCACGGGCAACATCGTCGGCAGCGACCTCACGAAGGACCCGGGCCTCGACCGCTCCATTTTCGGCAACGGCCTCTCGACGATCATCTCGGGCTTCTTCGGCTCGACGCCGAACACGACGTACGGCGAGAACATCGGCGTGCTCGCCATCACGAAGGTCTTCTCGACCTGGGTCATCGGCGGCGCGGCTGTCTTTGCCATCATCCTCTCCTGCTTCGGCAAGCTCGCGGCTCTCATCCAGAGCATCCCGACGCCCGTCATGGGCGGCGTGTCGATGCTGCTCTTCGGCGTCATCGCGGCCTCGGGCATCCGCATCCTCGTCGAGGCCAAGGTTGACTACAACGATCCGATGAACCTCTTGCTGACTTCCATCGTCATGGGCATCGGCGTCTCGACAGCCAGCCTGACGATCGGCACGGTCAGCCTCAAGGGCATGTCGCTCGCGACGATCGTCGCCATCGTGCTGTCGCTCGCCTTCCGCCTCATCTCGTTCCTGCGCGGCGACGAGAAGCGCGTACTGCCGGGCACGGAAGACGAGACGGCGGACAGCTCGCAGGAGCCGAAGGCATGACCAGCTGGCAGGTGAAGCTTCCCGAGGGCGAGATCTGGCCGGCCAGACAGTACCTCCGCCAGGTGCTCGGCATCTCGGGTACAATCTGGAAGCGCATCAAGCATTCGGGCACGTTCATGCACAACGGCGTGCCCGCCAACGCCACGCGCACGCAGGTCAGGAATGGCGATACGGTCGCCTACGACATCCTGCGGCCGAGTGACATCGAGCCCGAGGAGCTGCCGCTTGATATCCGCTACGAGGATGATTTCCTCGTCATCGTCAACAAGCCCGCAGGACAGCTCGTGCATCCGACGACGAAGGAAGCGCACGGCACGCTTGGCAACGCCCTGCTCGCCTGGTATGCGCGCCACGGCGAGCATCATGCCTTCCACCCCGTGCACCGCCTCGACCGCGATACTTCAGGCCTCGTGCTCATCGCGAAAGAACCGCAGGTGCAGTATCAGCTCACGACGGGCCGCGATGGCAAAAAAGCCTTCACACGCGAATACCTCGCCCTGATTGAAGGCACGCTGACGCCTGCCTCCGGCCTCATCGACGCGCCGATCGCACGCGCGCTGCCGAGCATCATCCTGCGCAAAGTCGCACCACCGCCAGCCGGCAAGGAAGCGCGCACGCATTACGAGACGGTCAGGACAAACGGGAAACTCTCGCTCCTGCACCTCGTACTCGATACGGGCCGCACGCATCAGATCCGCGTGCACCTCGCGCATCTCGGGCATCCGCTCCTCGGCGACGACCTCTACGGAGGCGCATGCACGCTGCTTTCCCGGCAGGCCCTTCATGCCTGGCGATTGTCCTTCCGGCACCCCATGACACACGAATTTGTCGTTGTCACCGCACCGCTGCCATCCGATATGCAGCGGATTGCCGCGGATTTTTGACCAAGCACGCGATAGTTTCTATTATTTGCGCGCGAATGAGAAGATTTTCCGAAAAAATGGCGTTTCGCTATACACCGGCCGTCTTTTCTATGCTATAATGAAGTCAGTTCATAGTGTGTTTGTGAACATACACAACTTTTAGGGGGTAATGAAAAATGCCATTAGTTGGAACGAAAGAAATGTTCAAGAAGGCTTATGAGGGCGGTTTCGCCATCGGCGCTTTCAACATCAACAACATGGAGATTGTACAGGGTATCACGGAAGCAGCTGCAGAGCTGAACTCCCCGGTTATCCTCCAGGCTTCCGCCGGCGCTCGCAAGTATGCCAAGGGCCCGTATCTCCGTCACCTCGTACAGGCTGCCCTTGAGGTCAACGATATTCCTATCGCTCTGCACCTCGATCATGGTCCGGATTTCGAGACTTGCAAAGCCTGCATCGATGATGGCTTCACGTCCGTCATGTTCGATGGTTCGAAGTATGAATTCAAAGAGAACATCAAGCGCACGCAGGAAGTTGTCGCTTATGCTCATGAGCACAACGTCGTCGTTGAGGCTGAGCTCGGTAAGCTCGCCGGCATCGAGGATGATGTAAATGTTGCTGCTCACGAGGCAGCTTACACGCAGCCGGAAGAGGTTGAGGAATTCGTTCGTGAGACGGGCGTTGACTCCCTCGCCATCGCTATCGGCACGAGCCATGGCGCATTCAAGTTCAAACCGGAACAGTGCACGCGCAACGCTGACGGCGTTCTCGTACCGCCTGAGCTGCGTTTCGATATCCTCGCTGAGATCGAGAAGAAGATCCCTGAGTTCCCGATCGTTCTCCATGGCGCTTCCTCCGTTATTCCGAAGTACGTCAAGATCATCAACGAGAACGGCGGCAAGCTCGACGATGCTGTCGGCATCCCGGAGGATCAGCTCCGCAAGGCTGCTAAATCCGCTGTCTGCAAGATCAACATCGACTCCGATCTGCGCCTCGCTATGACGGCTGGTATCCGCCAGCACTTCTTCGCTCATCCGGAGCACTTTGATCCGCGTCAGTATTGCGCTGATGGCCGCAACTACATCAAAGAGCTCGTTGAGCACAAGATCAAGGACGTTCTCGGTTCCGACAACAGCGCCGCTGGCATCATGGAGCTCATCAACGCCAACAAGTAATCTTCGGATTACCAAAGCTGCATAAGAGCAAAAAGAGACTGTGTTTCGGCACAGTCTTTTTTTGCGTTATCCTTTCGTCATAAAAAGCGTCCCGCAAATTGGATTGCATCTCCAATCTGCGGGACGTTTCAATATATAATTCGATATAATTCGCTTTCGCCTGGAATTACTTCTTGCCGGTGCTGCCTCTCTTGGTCATCGGGATGCCCTGCTTGCAGAGCGGGCATTCCTCGGGCTTGTACGTCTCGACCTCAAGATGCAGCAGAGCCGTGCACGGTACCTCACCGAAACTGACCTTGCCGCCGCTGCGGTCGACAAGCATGCTGACGGCTACGGGGATGCCGCCGTTCTCCTTGACGACGTCGATGACTTCCTTGATGGAACCGCCCGTTGTAACGATGTCCTCGACAATCAGGCAGCGCTCACCCGGATGCAGGTGGAAGCCGCGGCGGAACGTCATCTTGCCGTTGACGCGTTCCGTGAAGATGGCGCGCGTGCCAAGGGCCTTGCCCGTCTCATGGGCGAGCAGGATGCCGCCGGTCATCGGGCCGACGACCGTCTCGATATTGGCGTCCTTGAATTTCTCGGCCATGGCCTCGCAGAGCTGCTGCGTGTATTTTGGATGCTGCAGCACGTTGAATTTCTCAACGTAATGCGGGCTGTGGAGTCCCGAGGTCAGCAGGAAATGGCCATCCATGATGGCATTCGTCTTGACCAGGAGATCCTTTACTTCTTGTTCCGTCATTGTCATGGTTTTACTGTCTCCATTTCTTTCAAGATTGCCTCGGCTGCCGCCCTGGGGTCTTCGGCGGCGCGAATCGGCCGGCCGATGACGAGGTGGCTCGCGCCATTTCGAAGCGCTGCCGCCGGCGTCGCAATGCGGCTCTGGTCGTTCACGGCCGAGCCTGCGGGGCGCACGCCCGGCGTCACGATCAGGAAGTCCTCTCCGCAGGCCTCACGGATGAGCGCGGCTTCCTGCGGCGAGGCGACGACGCCGTCGAGCCCCGCTGCTTTCGCGAGCTTCGCGAGGCGCACGACCGCGTCCTTGATGGGCAGCGTCTGGCCGACGCCGTCCCAGTCTTCCTGATTGATGCTCGTGAGCACCGTGATGGCGATGAGCTTCGGGCAGGGAATCCCCTGCTCCGCCGCTGCCGCATGCAGGCGGTCGGCAGCCGTCTTCATCATCGTGTAGCCGCCGCTCGCATGGACATTGAGGATATCGGCACCGAGGTTCATGAGGGAGCAGAGCCCTCCGGCCACGGTATTCGGGATATCGTGAAGCTTGAGGTCGAGGAAGACGTGCTTGCCCTCTTCGCGCAGCCAGGTCACGACCTCGCCGCCGACGCTGTAGAAGAGCTCCATGCCGACTTTATAGTACGAAACGCTGTCGCCGAGTTTCGCTACGAGTGCCTTCACATCCTCCATGGTGTGAAAGTCGAGCGCGACGATCAGACGGTCATCTGCTGCTGCCATTCAGCGGCCCCCTTTCAAAAAGCCAGGATTGGCTTTGCCGATGAGCTCATCGATGCTCTTGAGCCCATGATTCTCCAAGTATGCGGCCAGGCCGTCACAAATCTCCATCGTGATGGCAGGGTCCGTGAAATTGGCCGTGCCGACGGCTACGGCGCTGGCGCCGGCGAGGAAGAACTCGACGGCGTCCTCCGCACTCGCGATGCCGCCCATGCCGATGATCGGGATGCGCACGGCCTGCGCGACCTGCCAGACCATGCGCACGGCCACCGGCTTGACACAGGGGCCCGAAAGGCCGCCCGTGACGTTGCCGAGCACCGGCTGGCAGCGCTCGATGTCGATCTGCATGCCGAGCAGCGTGTTGATGAGCGAGATGGCATCTGCCCCCGCCTTCTCAACGGCCCGGGCCATGGCGACGCCATCCGTCACGTTCGGCGAGAGCTTGAGGATGACCGGCTTGCCGGTGTTGGCCTTGGCTGAACGCACGACGGCCGAAGCCGCCTCGGGGTCCGTGCCGAAGACGATGCCGCCTTCCTTGACATTCGGGCAGGACACGTTGAGCTCAATCGCGGCCACGCCCGGCACATCAAGCAGGCGCGCAAGCTCCCCGTACTCCTCCACCGTGCTGCCCGAGATATTGACGATGACATTCATGCCATACGCGGCAATGCGCGGCAGAGTTTCGTTGAGGAAGGTCGCAACGCCCGGATTCTCGAGGCCGATGCAGTTGAGCATGCCCTGCGGCGTTTCCGTGATGCGCACGCCGTCGTTGCCGCGGCGCGGCTTCAGGGTCGTGCCCTTGACCATGACGCCGCCGAGGCGCGAGAGATCGACGAAATCCGCAAATTCCTCACCGAAGCCGAAGGTACCCGAGGCCGTCAGGACCGGGGTCTTCATCTCGATGCCCAAGAGGGTTGTATGCAGGCTTTCATCCATTACAGGAACACCTCCTCTGCCGAGAAGACCGGGCCGTCCTTGCAGACCTTCTTGCGCTTGCCTTCCGTCGTGTCAATCGAGCAGGACAGGCAGGCGCCGAGACCGCAGGCCATGCGCTTTTCAAGCGATACCTCACATGGGATGCCGTGCTCGCGGGCGATGCGCGCAATGCCGCGCATCATGACGTCGGGACCGCAGACAATGATGGCATCGTATTTGTGGTCCTCGAGGATCTTGGGCAGGTACTCCGTCGTGAAGCCCTTGAAGCCCAGCGAACCGTCATCCGTGGAGATGAACACCTCGCCGCAGAGCTCGTCGAAGAGGTCTTTCCAGAAAACCTCTTCTTCGGAGCGGCCGCCGATGAGCACATCGCCTTTCTTCTGCATGGCTGCCGCGTAGTACAGGAGCGGCGAAAGGCCCATGCCGCCGCCGACAATCAGCGGATGTTCGTAGTCCATGTGGAAGCCGTGACCGAGCGGGCCGAGGATATTGACGACTTCACCGGGCATCAGGGCCGCGAGGGCTTTCGTGCCCTTGCCCACGACGCGGTAGATGAAGGCCACGCTGCCCTTCTTGCGGTCAACGGCGGCCACGCCGACGGGCCGGCGCAGGATGAATTCCCCTAGGGGAATGCGGAGCTGGACGAACTGCCCGGGCTCCGCGGCCTGTGCGATATCCGGTGCCTCGACGACCAGGAAGAACACGCGGGGCGCGAGCTCCTGCTGGGCGAGAATCTTGGCATCTCGAAGCATCTTAGGCAAGGTCATCACCACCGCCCACATAATCCTGGATGGCCAGTGAGTAAACGAGACGGCGCTCGCGCATGAAGGTCAGCACGCGCAGGACTTCCCAGGCCGTATCGAGCGAGGTCAGGCAGGCGATGCCATGCTCGACCGTCGCGCGGCGGATGCGGAAGCCGTCCTTGGCAGAATGCTTGCCCTGCGTCAGCGTGTTGATGACCATGTTGATCTTGCCGTTCTTGATCATCTGGATGATGTCGGAACTGCGCTCATGCACCTTGCCGACGACCTCGGCATCGATGCCCATGGACTGAATGGCTTTCGCTGTGCCTTCCGTGGCGACAATCTCAAAGCCGAGCTCATAGAAGGCTTTGGCAAGCTGCTTCATCTCTTCCTTGTCCTTGTCGGCAACCGTGAAGAGGATGCAGCCTTTCGTCGGCACATTGATGCCCGAGCCGATGATGGCCTTGTAGAGCGCACGGGCATAGTGATAATCGATGCCCATGACCTCGCCCGTCGACTTCATCTCCGGTCCGAGTGCGATATCGACATCCGTCATCTTTGCAAACGAGAAGACCGGTGCCTTGACGGCGACGTACGGCTTCGGCGGCACGAGGCCGGAGTGATAGCCGAGCTCCTTGAGCGTGTGGCCCATGGCAATGCGCGTTGCGATGCCTACCATGTCGACATTCGTGACCTTCGAGAGGAACGGCACCGTGCGCGACGAACGCGGGTTGACCTCGATGATGTAGACCTCGCCGTCGACGACGACGAACTGGATATTGAGGAGGCCCTTGACGTGGAGTGCCACGGCCAGGCGCTTCGTGTAATCGATGATCGTGTAGATGACCTTCGAGGACAGCGTCTGCGGCGGATAGACGGCGATGGAATCGCCCGAATGGACGCCCGCGCGCTCGACGTGCTCCATGATGCCCGGGATGACGACATCGACGCCATCGGAGATGCCATCGACCTCGACCTCCGTGCCCTGCATGTAGCGGTCGACGAGGACCGGGTGATCCGGCGTGACCTTGACGGCGCGACTCATGTAGTCGCGCAGCTCTGCCTCGTTGTAGACGATTTCCATGGCGCGGCCGCCGAGCACGTACGACGGGCGGACCATGACCGGATAGCCGATCTTGGCAGCCCCCGTGACGGCTTCATCAAGATTCGTGACGCTGATGCCCTGCGGACGCGGGATGTGCGTCTGCGTGAGGACTTCGTCGAAGCGCTCGCGGTCCTCAGCGCGGTCGATATCATCGACGGACGTGCCGAATACCTTGACGCCGGCCTTCTGCAGGGATGCAGCGAGGTTGATGGCCGTCTGGCCGCCGAACTGGACGATGACGCCCTCCGGCTTCTCCTTGTCGATGATATTGAGCACGTCTTCGGTCGTCAGCGGCTCGAAGTAGAGGCGGTCGGAAATATCGAAGTCGGTCGATACCGTCTCCGGGTTGTTGTTGATGATGATGGCTTCGATGCCCATCTCGCGCAGTGCCCAGACAGAATGAACCGAGCAGTAGTCGAACTCGACACCCTGGCCGATGCGGATCGGGCCGGAGCCGAGCACAATGACCTTGCGCGCATCCGAGACTCGGACCTCGTCTTCCTCGGCGCGGAACGTCGAGTAGTAGTACGGCGTCGCCGCCTCGAACTCAGCAGCACACGTATCAACCATCTTATAGGAAGGCAGGATGTTCATCGTCTTGCGCATCGTGCGGACGGCATCCTCCGTCTTGCCCGTGATTTCCGCAATCGAGCGGTCGGCGAGGCCGACATTCTTGGCTGCGAGCATGAGCTTCGGCGTCAGGGCATCCTTGTCCTTCGCGAGCTCCACCTCGATGTCCGTGATGTTCTTGAGCTTGTTGATGAACCATTTGTCGATCTTCGTGATGTCATGGATCTCGTCGACCGTGGCCGCGCCGCGGCGCAGGGCCTCGGCGATGACGAAGATGCGTTCATCGTTGATGCGTTCGAGGTTCTTCTTGACGCGCGCATCGTCCCACTCGTCCATCTTATCCATGTGCAGGCGGTTGACGCCGATCTCGAGCGAACGGGCGGCCTTGAGGATGGCACCCTCGAAGCTGCGGTCGATGCTCATGACCTCGCCCGTCGCCTTCATCTGCGTGCCGAGCGTGTGGTCCGCATAGACGAATTTATCGAACGGCCAGCGCGGGAACTTGACGACGCAGTAGTCGAGCGCCGGCTCGAAGCAGGCCTTCGTCTTCTGCGTGACGGCGTTCGTGATTTCATCGAGCGTATAGCCGATGGCGATCTTCGCGGAAACCTTGGCGATCGGATAGCCCGTCGCCTTCGAAGCAAGCGCCGAGGAACGGCTGACGCGCGGGTTGACCTCGATGACGTAGTAGCGGTTGCTGTTCGGGTCGAGCGCGTACTGCGCGTTGCAGCCGCCCTCGATGCCGAGCTCGCGGATGATGCGAAGAGACGCACTGCGCAGCATCTGATACTCGTGATCCGTCAGCGTCTGCGACGGTGCCACGACGATGGAATCGCCCGTGTGGACGCCAACCGGGTCGAAGTTTTCCATGTTGCAGACGGTGATGCAGTTGTCATTGCCGTCGCGCATGACCTCGTACTCGATTTCCTTCCAGCCGGCCACACTGCGCTCGATGAGGACCTGGCCGATCATCGAATACGTCAGGCCCTTGATGACGATCTCGACGAGCTCTTCTTCATTCTCGGCGATGCCGCCGCCCGTGCCGCCCATCGTGTAGGCCGGGCGGACGATGACCGGGTAGCCGATGGAGTTCGCGAATTCGACAGCCGACGGCACATCCTCGACGATCGTGCTCTCGGGGATCGGTTCGCCGAGCTTCTGCATCGTTTCCTTGAAGAGCTCACGATCCTCGGCCTTCTCGATGGCCTTGAGCGGCGTGCCGAGGAGCTCGACGTTGTATTTTTCAAGCACACCCTTCTCAGAGAGCTGCACGGCAAGATTGAGCCCCGCCTGGCCGCCGAGCGTGGCGAGGAGGCCGTCCGGGCGCTCCTTGGCGATGATTTCCTCGAGGAATTCCACCGTCAAGGGCTCGATGTAGACGCGGTCCGCGATATGCGTATCCGTCATGATGGTCGCCGGGTTCGAATTGACGAGGACGACCTCAAGACCTTCTTCCTTGAGGGCACGGCAGGCCTGGGAGCCGGCGTAGTCGAATTCTGCCGCCTGGCCGATGATGATGGGGCCTGAGCCGATGACCATTACTTTCTTGAGATTCTCTTTCTTTGGCACGAGTTATTCCCCTTTCTTCAGCATTGCCCAGAATTCGTCGAACAAGTACATATTGTCGTCCGGGCCAGGTGCAGCCTCCGGATGGTACTGCACGGAGAAGATCGGCAGCTCGGTGTGGCGCATGCCCTCGACGGTGCCGTCGTTGACATTGATGTGCGTGACCTCGAGCGGCAGACCCTTGAGGGATTCCTCGTCGACGGCAAAGCCGTGGTTCTGCGAGGAAATCTGGACTTTGCCCGTGCGCAGGTCCTTGACCGGCTGATTCGTGCCGCGATGGCCGAACTTGAGCTTGTACGTCTTCGCGCCCATCGCGCGTGCGAGCAGCTGATGGCCGAGGCAGATGCCGAAAATCGGTTTCTTGCCGATGAGCTTCTTGACTTCCTCGACGATCTCCGGCACATCAGCTGGGTCGCCGGGGCCGTTTGAAAGGAAGATGCCGTCCGGGTTCAGCGCGAGGATATCCTCGGCCTTCGTGTGTGCCGGCACGACCGTGAGCTTGATGCCCATATCGTGCATGGATTTCAGGATGTTGAGCTTGACGCCGAAATCCATTGCGACGACGAACGGCGCATCCTCTTTCTCGCTGTCCATCGTGTAAGCCTCAGGCGTCGTGACTTCCATGACGACATCCTTCTTGATGGGCACGGCGAAGAGCTCGTCGATCTCTGTCTGTGCGGCATCCTCGGGGACGATGATGCCCTTCATGGTGCCGGCGTTGCGGATCTTGCGCGTGACGGCACGCGTATCGACGTTGTAGAGGCACGGCACGCCCTGCTTCGTCAGGAAATCCGCCAGGCTCATCTCGTAATGCCAGTTGCTGCCATGCTCGCAGAGCTCGCCAATGACGAAGCCGTTGACGAAGGACTTGCGGGACTGCATGAAGATATCCGCAATGCCGTAGTTGCCGACGAGCGGATACGTCAGCGTCAGGATCTGGCGGCAGTACGAGGGGTCCGTCAGGCTTTCCTGATAGCCCACCATACCCGTGTTGAAGACAACCTCACCCGTCGCCTTGATATTGTTCAATAATTCGCCATGGAACACGCTGCCGTCTTCCAGGATCAGTTTACCTTTCACTCAAATACACCTCACTGTAGAGCTTAGAGCACTTTGCCATCTTTCATGACGACCTTGCCATCCACGATGGTCATGACGGCCTTGCCCTTGAGCTTGCGGCCGACAAACGGGGAATGACTGCCTCTAGTATAGAACTTCTTGGCATCGACTGTCCAGTCGAGCTCGGGATCGATGACTGTGACATCGGCATTGGCGCCGACGGAGATCGTGCCGGCATCGAGCTTGAAGGCCTTGGCAGGGCCCCACGTCATCTTCTCGATGATCGTCGGGATGTCGACCCTGCCCGTGTGGCAGAGATCCGTGAAGAGCACGCCGACAGCCGTCTCCAGTCCCGGGAAACCGCTCGGTGCGTAGATGTACTCGCGGTCCTTCTCTTCCTGTGCATGCGGGGAATGGTCCGTGACGATGGCATCGATCGTGCCGTCCTTGAGGCCCTCGACCATGGCATCGACATCGCTCTGCGTGCGCAGTGGCGGATTCGTCTTCGTCGAGCTGTCGTAGAGATTGACGCACTCGTCCGTCATCGTCAGATGATGCGGCGTAACCTCCGTCGTGACGCGCACGCCGCGCTTCTTGGCCTGGCGCACGAGATTGACGGAACGGCCCGAGCTGATGTGTGCGACGTGGACGCGCGCACCGGCGTACTCGGCGAGCAGGATATCGCGGGCGACGGCGATATCCTCGGCCACCGTCGGACGGCCCTTCATGCCGAGCATCGCGCTGCGATGGCCCTCGTTCATGACGCCCTCCTCGACGAGCGACGGCTCCTCCTCGTGATTGATGATGACTTTATCGAACGTGTGCAGATAATCGTAAGCATTCAAGAGGACCTTGGCCGTCGGGTCGAAATGCCCGTCGTCGGAGAACGCGACGGCGCCGGCTTCCACCATATCGCCGAGCTCCGCGAGCTCCTGGCCCTTCTGCCCCTTCGTGACGGCGCCGATGATCCTGATGTGGACTTTCGCGACATCCTCGGCGCGCTTCTCGAGGCTGCGCACGATGGCAGCCGTATCGACGACCGGTTTCGTATTCGGCATCGTCGCCACCGTCGTGTAGCCGCCGGCCGCTGCCGCCATCGAGCCCGACTTGAAATCTTCCTTGGCTTCCTGGCCAGGCTCACGGAAATGGACGTGCATGTCGATGAGGCCCGGCGTGACGAGCTTGCCCGTCACATCAAAGACCTCGGCACCCTCCGCCGTCAGGTCCTGGCCGATGGCCTTGATCTTGCCGTCCTCGATGAGGACATCGGCTACTGCATCGAACTGTTCTGCCGGATTGATGACCCGGCCGCCTTTGAGTATCAGTTTCATTCCTGTTTGCCTCCCGTCAGCGTCAAGGTAAAGAGTGCCATGCGGATTGCCACGCCATTCTGGACTTCCTCCTGAATCGCGGAGTTGTCGCCATAGGCAACGAACGGCGAGATTTCCCAGCCTTTATTCATCGGGCCCGGATGCAGGACGAGCACATCGTCCTTCGCGAGAGCCAGGCGCTCATTGTTGAGGCCAAAGATGCGGGCGTACTCGCGGGTCGTCGGGAAGAGGCCGCCCTTCATGCGCTCGAGCTGGATGCGCAGGACCTCGATGACATCGGCGTCCTTGATGGCATCCTCGATGCGCTCGTGCACGACGATGTCCGGCTCCTCGTAGAGGAAGCGCGGCAGGAGCGTCTTCGGTCCTGCGATGTGGACCTCCATGCCCATCGTGCGCATCGCGTAAATATCGGAACGGGCCACGCGGCTGTGGAGCACAT
Source organism: Mitsuokella sp. AF33-22 (assembly GCF_003475755.1). Lineage (NCBI taxonomy): Bacteria > Bacillati > Bacillota > Negativicutes > Selenomonadales > Selenomonadaceae > Mitsuokella > Mitsuokella sp. AF33-22. The sequence goes on from NZ_QRQA01000003.1 coordinate 21,428, forward strand.
CGCCGAGGATGGCGACCTTGAGTCCTGCCAGATGACCTTTGTGCTGCTCGATCGTGAAGAGATTCAAGAGGCCCTGCGACGGATGCGCATGGGCCCCGTCACCGGCGTTGAGGATGACCGGGCTCACGACGCGCGACGCGTACTCAGCCGCACCCTCCGCCTTGTGGCGCATGACGATGGCATCGACGCCCATGGCCTCGATCGTGTAGAGCGTGTCGCGCAGGCTCTCGCCCTTGACGATGCTCGAGGAACCAGCCGTGATGTTGACGACATCGGCGCCGAGATACTTGCCGGCGAGCTCGAACGACGTGCGCGTGCGCGTGCTCGGCTCGTAGAACAGCGTTACAATGGATTTGCCGCGCAGCGTCGGCACTTTCTTGATGTCGCGGTGGATGATGTTCTTCATTTCCTTGGCCGTCTCGAGTACGAGGCGGATCTCCTCGGCCGTGAAGTCTGCCAGGCCCAGAATGTTCTTGCCTCGCAAGGATACATTAGTCTTTCCCAAGTCAATCACTCCTTAACTTTCACAGATCCATTGTCTTTTCAGCCACCTATAAGAAAAGGGCTTTCCTATGCGACTGCATAAGAAAGCCCCTGGCTTTACGTAAACTTATGACGTTACTCTATTGGCTCCCTTTATACGCATCGCGGTACGCATCTTAAAAAGGCAATGATTCTCTTTTGGGCAGCTCTCGTCTGCCTTGTTGTACCTCATTATATCGTAAAACCTTCCCATGTGCAAGCGCCTGCCGCCGCGGATTTCTCCCGCCAAAATGAAATGCACCTGCTGCGTTGGCCTCAGATGTTGAACGGCATGAAGAGCTTGCGCAGGTAGTTGCGTCCCTTCGTCATGACCTTGATGACAGGCTCCATCGCCTTCGGCTGACGGATGACAAGCTGCAGGACCTTGCGACGCAGCTGACGGTAATCGGCATCGAAATCCGAGAGGACTTCCTCCATCTCCTTCTCCACCGAAACCGACGGGATGTTCGACTGGATGATTTCCGACGCGCGTCCCGTGATCTTGGCGAGATCGCCACGGAACGGGATGTACACCTCAATGCCGAGCTCCTTCTGGATGCGTCCCTTGAGGGCTTCCTGCGCCGGCGCCTCGCCGTGGACGATGAAGATCTTCGCGGGCTTTGGCGACTGGATATGGCTGAGCCAGTCCATGATCTGATTGGCATCGGCATGCGCCGAGAAGCCGTCGAGCATCTTAATCTGTGCCTTGACGGCGATTTCCTCACCGAGCACGCGCACGCGCTTGATGCCGTCGACGAGCCGGCGGCCAAGGCTCCCTTCCGCCTGATAGCCGACGAAGAGGATCGTCGACTCCGGGCGCCAGAGGTTGTGCTTGAGGTGATGCAGGATACGGCCGGCATCCGCCATGCCCGAAGCCGAGAGGATGATGGCCGAGCCTTCCGAACTGTTGAGCGCGCGGGATTCCTCGGCCGTCTCACAGATGCGGACCTGCGGGAACGTCGGAATCTTGCCGCTCGTCAGGAACGGCTTGATGGATGTCTCATCGAAATCCTGGAAATTCTTGAGGAAGACGCGCGTCGCGGCGATGGCCAGCGGGCTGTCGAGGATGATCGGGATATCGGGGTCAAGCCGGCCCTCTTTGCTGAGCCGGTAGAAATAGTAGAGCAGCGTCTGCGTGCGGCCGACGGCGAACGACGGGATGATGAGGTTGCCGCCGCGGTCCATCGTGTCGTTGATGATCTCGAGCAATGCGCTCTCCTTGTCGTAGATCTGGTGCAGCCGGTCGCCATACGTCGACTCGACGAGCACGAAATCGGCGCCGTCGACGTAGGTCGGATCCTTGATGATCGGCTGATTCGGCTGCCCGAGGTCGCCGGAGAAGACGAGCTTCGTGTCCTTGCCGTCCTCGTGGACGAAGACCTCGAGGAGTGCCGAGCCGAGGATGTGGCCGGCATCGCGGAAAATGACGCTCAGGTGTTCGGAGAGCTTGAGTTCCTGGTTGTACGGCACGGCCGTGAAGCGCTTGAGGGCTTCGGCCGCATCGTCAAGATCGTAGAGCGGCTGGATGGGTTCATCGCCGCGGCGGCGTCCCTTGCGGTTCTGGAGCTCGGCATCCGATTCCTGGATGTGCGCGGAATCCGGCAACATGATCTGCGCGAGATCACACGTCGATTTCGTCGCGTAGACCATGCCCTTGAAGCCTTCGTGCACGAGCTTCGGCACGAGGCCGCAGTGGTCGACGTGCGCATGCGTCAGCAGCACGCCGTCAATATCGCCGGGATTGAATGAGAATCCCTCGTAATTGAGCTCACGGATGCGCTTGGAGCCCTGGAACATACCGCAGTCGATGAGGTACCGGTCTTCTCCCGTTTCAAGCAGATAGCAGGAGCCCGTAACCGTATGGGCAGCGCCCAAGAATTCGAGTCTCATATGCAATACCTCCTTTTTACTTCCATTTATATAGGTAATATTCTGACTCTTGCTGCTGGAATCCTCTTTTTTCTTTGCGATTTTCTTTTTTTATGATTTCTTGTTCAAAAAAACTCCTGTGCATGGAAATTCCACGTACAGGAGTCTTGACTGACGATATGTTATTCCTCGCCGATGATGCGGACCTCGGGATGAAGCTCGACACCATGTGCGGCAAAGACGCGTTTCTGAACCTCATGGATGACGCCGAGCACATCGGCCGCCGTCGCATTGTCCACGTTGACGACAAAGCCTGCATGCTTCGTCGAAACCTCAGCCCCGCCGACGCTCAGGCCCTTGAGGCCCGTCTGGTCGATGAGCGTGCCGGCAAAATAGCCTTTCGGCCGCTTGAACGTGCTGCCGGCACTCGGCATCTCGAGCGGCTGCTTACTCTCACGGCGCTGCGTGAAGTCCGCGATCTTCGCGTCGATGGCGTTCTTATCCCCCGGCTGCAGCAGGAGTTCCACCTCGCAGATGGCCTCGCCGTTGTCCTGGAAGGCGCTGTGACGGTAGCCGAGTTCAAGCTTCTCGCGGCTGTAGGTATGGAGCTTGCCCGCGCGGTCAACCGTGCGCACGGCATACGCGACGTTCTTCATCTCGCCGTCATAGGCGCCGGCATTCATGAAGATGGCGCCGCCGATGCTGCCCGGGATGCCGCAGGCGAACTCAAGTCCCGTGAGGCCGTTGCGCGCGGCAACCTCTGACACATCCTTGAGCAGCGCGCCGGCGCCCGCGATGATCTTCGTGTCCTCGCAGCGGATGTAAGCCATCGGGCGTGCGAACTTGACGACGACACCGCGGATGCCCTTGTCGCGCACGAGCACATTCGAGCCGTTGCCGAGAATCGTCAGCGGCAGCTGATACTTCTTGACGAGCGCGAGCACCTTCTCCGTCTCCTCGAGTGAAGCCGGGAAGATCAGGCAGTCCGCCGGGCCGCCGATCTTGAACGTCGTATGGAGTTTCATCGGTTCATCAAGGCGGAAGCGATTGGCCTCGAGGAAGCCCTGGCATTCCGTCACAAAAGCTTTATCAATCATCAAGCAGTCATTCCTATCTATTTTATATATACAGGATCAAATATGCAGTCCCGGGCCCGCTTCCGCCAGGTTGGCGAAGTCGAGCTGGCGCATTGCCTCATAGGCCACGATGGCCACGGAATTCGAGAGGTTCAGCGAGCGCGCTTCCGAGATCATCGGGATGCGCACACAGTGATCCCAGTTCTCCTTGAGCAGCGTCTCGGGGATACCGGCCGTTTCCTTGCCAAACACCAGCATATCGTCCATCGTGTACGAAACCTCGGTATACGAGCGCGGCGCCTTCGTCGAACAGAAGTAGAAGTTGTGTCCGGCGTACATGGCTGCGACTTCGGCAAAATTCTCATGGTAATGCACCTTGACGAGATGCCAGTAGTCGAGACCGGCGCGCTTGAGGTACTTGTCATCCGTCGAGAAGCCCAGCGGCTTGACGAGATGAAGCTCGATGCCCGTCGCAGCACAAAGGCGGGCAATGTTCCCCGTATTGCCGGGGATCTCAGGTTCTATCAGTACAATATGCAATGGTTCCTACACCTCGTATCCATCTTTTTGTGACCTACTCATTATAGCGAATGTCGCTTGAAAATACAAGGCCGTCCGTAAAAACCGGTCCAGCGGTTCCTTTATTTCAGGTACCGGTCAAAGAAATCCGTGATGATCTTGAGCACGGGCTCCTGCACCCAGTACTTGCCGCCGTGCGCGGCGCCTTTGACGAGGTAGCGCTCACTCGGGATGCCCTTCTGCTGCAGGGCCTGGAACAAAAGATCGGTCTGGCTCGGTGAGACGACCGTGTCTGCCGTACCGTGCATCAGGAGCATCGGTGCGCTCGTCCTGCTGATGTAGTGGATGGGATTGGCGGCTTCTGCGGCCTCCTTATCCGCCAGGATACCACCGTCACGGCCGCCGAAAACGGCAGAACCGTTGACCCAGAGTGCTTCCGTCGCGCCGGCTGAGCGATGTCTGGCCTGAACATCCTCGGAGTAGTCTGCGCCAATCTGCGTGAGATCGGAGAGTCCGTAAAGATCGACAGCTGCCTTGACATCACTCGTGACCTGGAGATTCTCCCCCTTGTCGAACGTCTTCGTACCGCTCGTCGTGCCAGCCATGGCCGTCAGATAGCCGCCGGCACTGCCGCCGACGATGCCGACACGCGCAGGATCGATGCCGAAACGGTCCGCATTTGCCTTGAGATAGCGGATGGCTGCCTTGACGTCCTCAAGCGGTGCCGGGAACTGTGCCGTGGGTGCCACGCGATAATTGATGCTGCCAACGACATAGCCATGCTCGGCAAGATGCATGCGGAGCTGCAGGCCGTTGTCCTTGTTCGCGTTGATGAAGCCGCCGCCCGTCACAAAGACGATGGCCGGTTTCTTCTGCTGCGTCTTCGGCTGCAGGATGTCCATCTGCATCGGGACATTCGCATAGCCGCGGCTCGGCACCTGCTCATAGACGACATTCGAGATCAGGCTGATTTCCGTCGTGTCCGCCGGGATATCGAGCACCTTGCTCGCCACATGGTTCGGCATGTTTTTCGTAGCCGAATCCACCTGTACCTGCGGCTGCACAGCTGCCGCCATCCCCGTCTGTCCCATGAGCATCAGTCCTCCTGTCACCATCGTCGCCAGTGCAATCTGCATCATTTTCCGGTATGTCCGTCTCATAAAAACCTCCTAAACTTATGCAAAAAACAAAATGGACCGCTGCGCCAAGAGGCCCCGTGCACCATGTTTCACCGTGCCAGTCAAGCACCATCATGCGACTGCCAGATGGTGTGCGTCAAAAGATCCATGCAGGAGACACGGCCCCTTTTGAGGAAACTGCCTGTGTCCATAAGAATAATGTGCTGCCGGCAAAGGATCTGCGGCACGGGTGGGTAGCCGATGAGCTGCACGGGCGTATGCCCCATCACGAGCACAGCGTCGCCCGTATAGAGCTCCGGCTTCGCAGCCAGCACGCGCGACCAGAGCAGGTCATCCGTCTTCTGCGCATCGAGCGGAACTTGCGGGTCGATGCTGGCATGCGAAAAGAAATATGTCTGTCCCTGCCACTCCTTCCGGCAGAAAAGCGGCATCTGGCGGATGGCGGCGAGCCAGGCCCGGTGGAAAGTCAGCGGGTCTTCCTGCGCCTGAATCTCACCATACGTCTCATAGCCGCCGTTATCCTCCCAGAGCAGCTGCGCACTGCACGCAGACATATCGTACGTTATGGCGCCGCCAAGGTCGGATTCCGTCTGTGCGGCGCCGTCCGCGTACATCGCTTCGTGATTCCCGCGCAAAAACGTCATGCCCGGCTGTCCCTCGTGTGCCATGACCCACTTCATCATCGGCGCATTCTGCTTCCCGCGGTCGGTATAATCGCCGAGGAAGACGATCTCATCCTCCTGCGGCCGGAACTGCACGGCCTCCCATACCTCCTGGAACCGGTCGAATCTGCCATGGATATCCCCCATGGCCAGCAAGCGTTTCATCACACGTCACCCCCTCGCGAGAAAAGGGCCTGCCGGAGAGTGCCAGACAAGCCCTGTATTCACTTAAACAAATATGATTTCATTCCAGCAAAACTGTCTGGACTGCTCCCATGCCCAAAGCAGTCTTAATGCCGACTCCTGCAAAGGGGGCAAAAATCGTCAGTAATGTCAGGATGCGGCAAATCGCATCCGTGCCGCCAAAACGCAGCGTCACATTGCCTTGAAAACCTGTGATGCGCTGACGCTCCAGCGAAAAAACTGCCGAATGCAGCTGGTAGCGCACAATGACCGCTTGTGCCGTCAATTTTTCAACCAGATTATCTTCTTCCAGACGGATATGCGGGCAAAGGGCATTCCAGCGCATCAATAAACTTTGCAGAATGAGCCGGACATCCGGGAACAGGACATATCGCCCATCCCGCTTAAAGCTTGTCGGCGACAAAAAGGAGAACATGGCACCATGCGGAACGGTTTCAGCACAAAATGCTATATCCGCCAGGTCATCAAACGAGCACGCTTGGACGCAGCAAATCTCGCCAAGATGAACGTCATATCCCTTTTGATGCAAAGCAATTGCACCGCCTTCCTCCAAGCCGAAGAGCAAGGCTTGTGCGACGTGGTCCGACATGGTCCCCAGCCGCCAGATTGGCCCTTTATCCCGGTCAAAAAAAACGCACTGACTATAGGGCCGCAAGCTTTCCTGATGGAGCCTCCCGGCCAGTTCCGACGGCAAACGCTCCATCAATGCTCCATGAAAAACAGACCCCATTGAAGGATGAATGCGTTCTCCTTTCGGCAGGAACAATGGTATCTCAAACAATCTCAGCATCCTGTCATCTCCTCGAACCGGCAGAGTCCCAATATCCATGTTTTCTGTCCTGCTTTCGCTACTTTGAGCGTCCGCGGCGACAGGAACGTATCCAGCTTGACATGGTTATGCATGGGCTTATGGCTGCGGGAAAACGCCATATCCAGAAAATGAGAAATAAACCATTTCGCTTCCCCTTCGTCTGGAGCCAGTGCACGTACCAGTGTCTTGCTCAAAAAGCCAGTCCCCCCGCCCAGCAAAACATCTGCCATCTCTGCTTCACAGAAGATATTCGCGTTCACATGACCAAAAACCTTCTTTTCTGCCAGCAGCGTATCCTGCGTATAAGCGTGCAAGGTATGCATGAGTTCCTCAAGCGAAGAAATGCCAATCGTCTGCAGCATGGGAAAATCTGCCGTAATCGAAACATGCAATTTCGTCCCCGCCGGGATGCACTCGCGGAAAATCGGCAGGGACTTTTCTTTGGACTGAGAATACCCTGCCTGCATGGATTCGTCTATTTTCTGCAGGATGATGGTTTTTCTGGCATCCGTTGAAGCGTCGCTGATACGCAAGCCACGCAAAGCAAAATTCACCGCATCATGCGCAGTATGCGTTACATCCAAGGCATGCAGAATCTGCTGCTCCAGCAGGCGAATTTCATCGCCGATTTTCCGTTTGGTATAACGAGGATTTTCAAAATCAAGCGAGCGCAGCTGCCCCCATATCCCGGCAAAACACGCTGGATGCTGCTCGATTGCCTGCCAGAGAATTGCCGTACGCAAGGCCCCCTTGATGGTGCTGCCAGGAATATATAGGCGTCCATCCGGCAGCATTACCTGCTGGGCAATATCATTGAGGTGATTTTTTCCATTGATGATTTTATCTTTGGCCACAGTCACACGACGTTTGGATAACGCGCGGATCTCTTCTGCCGCAATGCCATGACAAGACAGCCAGTCCCATAGGTATTGTCCGCGGAAGTTCCCCTTGCCCGCCAATGCCCGTGCCGTGATGTTTATGTACTCTGCAAAATCATCCATGAGTCCTTTTTCATACAGAAAGGCAATCCATTTCTTTTCGTCCAGAAATAGAACTTGCTGCTGATGGTCATCATAAACATATTCATATGCTTTGAGCGTTATTCCATTCCCGATATGAACGGGCGCCATACATGTGAGTTCATATTCTTTCCGCACAAGATTCACGTTCTCACCTCATCATCCCGCTATCCCCGCATAAAGGCCATACCCGCACCGCAGAACAGGATGGCCTCCATGCGTTCCCAAAGAAACCATTTGACCGTTGATGCGCGTCCCGAAACAGGAACCGGCTTCAATCAGGCAAATGCTGTTCTTTTTCTCTGCAAAGGAATCATCCGTCACGAATCCTCCGGCACGGCGCAGCCGGTATGCCCCTCGGCAGACCAAATCCAGCTCGGATTCCTCGGGAATGACAGAAGAAAGTGCCATCTGCCAGGAAGACTGCTTCCCCTGGAGTAAATGGTACAGCGCAGCATCATCGGCCCCACAGATTTCATAATCATCCAGCTGGATGCTGTCATCTGCCATATGGAACTTGCCATAACCGGAACTGCGTTTGCCACCCAGCCCAGACAATCCGACAAAAGTCAGGACATTTGCAAAGAAAGCCGCATCCTCTTCCTGCTCCGCTGCCAGAATGACATATAATCCGGATGAATTGTCGAAGATGAAAGAATCGACAAAGTACGGCAGAGACTCTTCTTCCCGGCAGTTCACACGCTGACGAAGGACCTCCTGCCCAAAGGTATTCTCCTCAATAAATGAGCAGCCTTCCTGAACAGCCTTTATATATGCCGCCATACGGCTGGCTCGTATATAACCGATTTTCTTTTGCTGCTTCCAGGCCGAAGCCATATGGCAGACGGATGCATACGACATTGAAGAACAATCCGCAGGCTTCACCGGCAAGATGGGGCGTGGCAGATAAAAATACAGTTCCCCGTTGCTTGTTTCCTGCCATGGCAAAAGATCCGAAAAACGAAGCTGTCCCTTCTGTACCTTATCCAGGAAGGTGCGGGCAGGTACGGTTTCATCCGCATGATACATCTCAGCCAGCAAAGCCGAAAACAAAGCATCCGAAGGCAGAGTAAACCGCGTATGTTCCAAGCCGCCGCCACATTCAGCCGTGCCGAAATGAACCGGCGCATCGAAGCGCAACGGATAAAGAAAATAATTCATGACTCACACAAAGCCTCCTGCAGCATAGTCTCAATTGTTTTCATCAAGGCCTTGTCCGGCTTTGCATCGAGAACAAAGTGCTTCGCGCCAATGTCATGAATGGAAACCCGGCCATAGCCGCGCGAACCATGACCACCCAGATAATCCATCTGCAAAAGCCGCAGTCCATTCCGAAGGGTTTTCATGTCTTCAAGTATTTCATCATCACGTTCAATGTTATATACGAGACGAAAAGAAAATTCTGCGCCAGCCGGGACACGCTCAATCTGACGCGGATTGGCCGTAGCCGTGAGACGGTCGATGGAATTCTCAAACTTTATTTCACCAATATACGTATCAAGTTCCAGATTTTCCAGATACTGCACCGAGGATTCAGTCAACGGTAAATCAAAAAACTGGAGACGGGAAGGCCTGCCACTGTCACTGCCTTTCGCTGCCGCTCCAAAGAGCCGGGCAATCCCCTCCGGATCTTGATCAATGGGATTCAAGACATAGCCTGAAGCCATGCTTTTAGCCAATAACGTGCGAATCTTGCCCTTAAGCGAGCTCCCCGGTATAATCGGCTGTTTGGTCAACGGGTCACGGACAAATGGACTGTCTACAGCACCGATTGGGGCAAAAGCAGAAGCTCCGCCAATATGAAGGCCACTCTCCAGCTTCAATGTGGCACGCAAATCAATCTTCCCTTTGAGTACGCCCTGCGTCTGCTGTTCCATGTTCATCTCTCCTTCCCACCATAGAATTTATGATAAGCAACCAGGGCTTCCACAAAGTGTGCAAAATCCTGATACCGGTTGAAGTCACGCCCAATTGCATCGATGCGCGCAAAGAGATCTGCTTTCTCAATAAAATTCCTTACTTCTTTTTCTTGTTTTTCTTTGTCACGGCCAGCCTGATAGGCAAGACGCACCTTCAGGTATTTGACTTCAGCAGCCAGGTCATCCGGCAGTTCCTTGCTCTCACTATGCTTCATATGCCAGACATCGATTTTATTTGTCACCATATTGACAGCCGTCAAGAACTTGCGAATCTGATTTGTCTTAAGTCGCAAAATCATGCCATTTTCTCCTTGTTTTGGAACACGCATGCTTGTAATGACACGTTCCGCTTCTGCAGCGATATCCGGGATGGCCGGCTTCCTTGCTTCTTTCATCGTGACGTTTCCCCTTTCTCGCGCAATCCATATAGGATCAATTCCGTTGCGGTCAGCAGTTCCCGCCGGTCCTTCACCTGACGATACCACGTATAAAGCGTTCGACGTACTTCCTCATACGTCTTCCGGCGATTCTCGCTTGCTCGTGATCCCGGATCCATACGTGCCAAAAGATAGGCAAATCGTGCCAGCTGAATGGATCCCTCTGTGCTCAACAGTGTCAGCAATCGGTATAAGCCTGCTTTGCTGAAAGACAGCCGGCTTGTACCGTTATCATGCTCAGCAGCAAAACAGAAATGAGTCTGCAGAAAGTGTAGCTTTTCACCACATACGCGCTCGATGAAGTCCTGCCATGGATACGTTTCTACGCGCATGGCATCATCCGAGATGCCAAACAAAGAAAGGCTGTCCTTCCCGGGCGTTGCCTTGGCTGCATCTTCCAGCCGGCCGGCCTGACGGGCCATATCTGCCACAGGGTGACGGCTTTTGAACAATCCGACACCCGCTGAAAAATGCAGCTTGCCGCCCGTGAACCGTTGAAAGGCCCGATAGAGATCGACGGCCAGTTCCAGGATGTCATCCCAGCTGCCAACGAGGAAAATATCATCACCACCGGAATAGATGATATGAACCTTCCTGGCTTCTTTCTTCGGCGTGTGGAACAAGGAAAATTTCACATGATCCTGCTCGCCAATGCCATTAACTTCGCCACGGCAAAGCGCATTAATTTCATGCTTGAAAAAGAGGGAAAGCTGCCGTGACAACGCGGCCATGCGCGTCAATGTCGTATAGCGATCCGGGAATCCCGCCAGGAAGGCCGCGCCCAAATTATCTACATCTGCACGCAGGACACCAAGGCGCGGGATACCGCCGGAAGGCGACAGGCCAGAAGATAATGCAGAAAGCGACTCAAACTCCAAAATGTGTCCATGCTCATCGCGCATCGTATAATCGCCAAGCCAGAGATGTGTCGCCAGGCGTTCGCCGGTGAGTGCCTCGTTCTTGACATAAAGACGTTCCAAGGGAACCATTCCCTTTTGGACATCAGCAAGGGACTCGGCCGAAAGATAGGCAGTACGGTTCAGTCCCGGAAGCGGGACAGCACCAGCCGATGCCGTCTCAGAGACACAGAGGATATCCTTGTCCAAGACACGTTCTCCAAATGAATAAAGGCCTGCACAGAGCGGGCATACCTCAATTTCTGGATTAGCCGGATACGGCTGCAGCCGGCTGACAGAAGTATGACAGATTGCACATTCCCGGGCAACATCCTGTGTCTTATTACAGGGGCTGGTCGGCGAAAAAAGCTGCTGCAACTGGCCGCGTGAATAACGGTTCACTTTCCTGTCGGACAAGATTTCATTCACGCGGCGAAAGGCCTGACGCGTCCCTTCCCCCAGGAATTCATTCGCACTGCAGGGAGTCCAGGCAAGGGCCAGATAAAGGCGCTGCGAAAAATGCGCAATCATCCAATCGTTGATCTGTTCGCTCACACGCTGCAGCACTGCAATCGTTTCTGACGTATTCGCCAGGAGCAGATAAAACTGTCCCCCACCCGTATAAAGCAGGGAACTGCGGGAAAGATGACATGCCTGAAGGATCTCATCCACCACATGTTCCAAAAGGATTTCCAAATAGACCGACCGGCCGCGCAGCCCTTTCAATGCCCCTTTGGATGGGATCGTGTAAATGAATTGCTGGATGCCGGAAATATCACCTGACACCAAAAGGTACATATTCGTTGCACGACAGGATTTCCCCGCAGCCCCAGTCACCGCCGCACGATAATCCTTGATACCATGCGCTTCAAAGTATCCATACATCGCCGTGGCATAGGCAGCAGTCAGCCGCAAATGATCATAAAGGGAAATGTCCCCAGCCTCACCAAGGGCTGTACTCGAAGGCACATAACTGAGAACAGCCTCCAACACCCGCAGCAGTTCATCCGATTCCATATGGAATGGCGATTTGCGCAGGAAATTCGCTTCCAGATCGCGGTATAAATTCTGATAGGCGCTGACATCGGCACGGACGGCATCACGGGGCTGTGGATACTGGACCGCCGCATCCTCGCGCAGCGAGCGAAGATAAAAAGCCTGATGTCCCGCCTGATCACCAAACACATTGAAGATACTCATGAGCGGCATCTGTACGGAAAAACCATTGTTGCCATCTTCTACGGGACGCCGGTCGCTGCCGGCTGCCAGATTATCCGCTTCATAAATCAGATAACTGATATCCGCCGGATCCTGGATCTGCTTTAAATCACTGCCATGATGATGACGAACGGCGCGCAGGATATCTGCATCTTCGGGTTCTGCAAATCGCGCCAAAAAATCCCGTCCTACGACAGAATGTGTTTTCCGTTCTGGATTAGCCCGCAAGACAAGCTTGCCGACATCATGAAGCAGTGCCGCTAGCTCTACACGATCCGATAAATCTGTCGCCATCCAGTCATCCCCTTTCGCATCTCCCTGCTCGCAATAAATCGTATATTTATGTTCATTCTGCAAGAATTCAAAATATCCTGCAAAATCCTTAAAATATGATGACATCGGCAATCTGCTTCGTTTCCGCTCCCCAGGAACGCACCATCGTGTGATTCGCCAGCAGATAAATCCGCAATGAATCCGTCCGCTCATCAATCAGGCGCTGCGTTTCCTGCACAAGAGCCTCGTATTTCCGTTTTGTCAGAAAAGCTTCAAAGGCGGATTTCTGCACACGTTTCCCGTACTTTTCCAAGCACTTGACCATCTTGCTTCGCCGTTTGTTCTCGACGATATCGTAAATCACCAGAACAATATAATGGCGTTCGTCTTCTGCAATGAGTTCCGCTTCTTCATAGTCCATTTCTTTCACCTCAGCGCAGGAATATCGGCTCATACATATCGGCATTCTCCGCCATCAATGCCTGGGCGTATTGGGAAATCTGATGCGCAATGCTGTGGCGATAGGAATGAACACCCTCCACATATTGATTTTTCGTCCGCATCTTTTTCTCATACGCGCGTAAAAAAATGGCACGTCCCTCCCGCGTCAGGAAAGTGCCTTGTTCCTGCTCATCATAAGCAGCCTTCTCAAAGTGATCCAGCCGGATTTCATGATGATTGACCAGTGACAATACCATCGAGTCTACAATCACAGCCCGCCATTCTTCCATCAAATCTGAAGCGAGTGCCGGATGATGATTTTTCAATGAATGAAGAAAGCCAAAATAAGGATGGAGTCCTTCATTGCTCAAAGCCGTATAAACTTCATACATCAGCAAGGTATAGCCCAGGCTGAGCATCGCATTGAATGGATCCTTGGGCGGACGTTTGCTTCTCTTAGCAAAGGCAAAATCCTTGGGAACAATTTTCCCCAATGCCTGGAAATACTGTCTGGCAACGATGCCCTCATACCCCATCAATTCCTCGTTGGTCCCTGCCGTATCAATATGGCGGCTGTTAGCGATGATTTGACGTATGCCGTCTTGTACATCAGATGACTCTGTATAACGATTATAACGCCGTAAAATCGTCAGTTGATTATGAATTTTTGCCGCTATGCATTTCTTGGCCAAGGCCAGATAAAATGGCCCGCCACGTTGCAAAACCTGTTTTTCCTGACGAAAGACATTGACATGACGTGTAGATTCCAGGCGGCCAAAGAAGGCACCTCGCCGTGAAAGCCAGGTCACGGGGATTCCCAAACGAAGAAACTCAACCATCGCCCGAGAAGATACTTGCACGGAATCGATGATGACCAATCCATCAAGCACCGCTTCGGGAATCTCCATAAGCTCCTGATCGTTCTGCCCCACAATAAAGCTGCCCCCGCGCTTACGGATAAAGGCGCCATCTTCTGTGATATAAACAAAACTCATTGCAAGACCTCCCTTCTATTATTCCGTCCCCTGTCGGGGATGTTGGTTTCAAATTCTGCCGCATAGGCAGCTTAGTAAATATTTAAATCCTGAGGGTTTCCGTCCCCTATCGGGGATGTTGGTTTCAAATCGGCGTACCTGACGAGCATGTGCAATTAAAGTCGCAATAGTTTCCGTCCCCTGTCGGGGATGTTGGTTTCAAATATGCCAGGGCAAGGGGGTGAAGTTTTGAGAAAGAAAAGGGGGTTCCGTCCCCTGTCGGGGATGTTGGTTTCAAATATGTGAAATGTGAATGCGTGTCAAAGGATACGCCAGTGTTGTTTCCGTCCCCTGTCGGGGATGTTGGTTTCAAATGCAAAGAAAAACAGGTGTATATTTACAATCTGCTGCGCGGGTTTCCGTCCCCTGTCGGGGATGTTGGTTTCAAATTGATTGAGGCTTTTGAAAGCGAGAAACCGGCAATTCGTGAAGGTTTCCGTCCCCTGTCGGGGATGTTGGTTTCAAATTCGGAGTTCATGAAGAAGTACCACCTGCAAGCGGTGAAGCTGTTTCCGTCCCCTGTCGGGGATGTTGGTTTCAAATTGGTAGAGGCCATCAAGAATCATGCAGCAGCTATTATCCTGTTTCCGTCCCCTGTCGGGGATGTTGGTTTCAAATATTCTGAAAGCCGTGCTTGACTATACATGGCGTGCTTTTGGTTTCCGTCCCCTGTCGGGGATGTTGGTTTCAAACTTGTGCTCAGTGGCTATGACATGGAGACATGACTACAAACCGTTTCCGTCCCCTGTCGGGGATGTTGGTTTCAAACTGACCAGTATCCAGTTTTCATCAACGAATCCGGCCTCTAGTTTCCGTCCCCTGTCGGGGATGTTGGTTTCAAACTCCAGTCTTTCAGCCCAGCATTCCTCTACACGAAAGAGTTTCCGTCCCCTGTCGGGGATGTTGGTTTCAAACTTCCTTTATGCGGAAGCCGTAAAAGCCGGAGAAAGATTTGATGTTTCCGTCCCCTGTCGGGGATGTTGGTTTCAAACATTATATCGTAAGAGTTGATTCAAGTTGATTCTTAAATGTTTCCGTCCCCTGTCGGGGATGTTGGTTTCAAACAAATGGAATACGTTTTACTTGCCATTGTTATCGTTCTGTGTTTCCGTCCCCTGTCGGGGATGTTGGTTTCAAACGTGATTGTCTGGAAAAACAATCAAAAGCACGTTGTCACTTAGTTTCCGTCCCCTGTCGGGGATGTTGGTTTCAAACTTTCGGTGTTACCTATGGAGAACACTTTCTCCTCAATGTTTCCGTCCCCTGTCGGGGATGTTGGTTTCAAACATCCTGCCAGTCCCAGTTCTTCACGTCATCACCTCCCTCGTTTCCGTCCCCTGTCGGGGATGTTGGTTTCAAACCATTACGATGGGTATGACATTGAAATATCTGAATGTTCATGTTTCCGTCCCCTGTCGGGGATGTTGGTTTCAAACTCTGTCGGTGAAATCCGTTGCGCGGCAATGGAGAAACGGGCTTTTGCGGGGCGGATGGCAAAACGCTCAGTTTTGTCAATCGAAAAGTTTCTATATGTTGCTCGAATCCTTATACAGCAAGCCGCGGTGCGGATTATGTCACCACCACAATGGATTTATTATTTTAATTCTACGCAGATACGCAAAATCCTTCTTGTTTTCTTATTTTTGACATACATTGACTATGCAAGAACTCTTACCAGACATCACGAATAAATATGATATAATAAAGGCGTCGAATCAACTCTGCAGTCAGGGGAAATGTTTATGTTTCGTTCAAAAATCACGCGCCGGCTCGTAACATCCTTTTTGCTCATCATCTTTGCGTCCTTCGCCTTGCTCGGAGCCTTCCTGCTCCACTACTTCCACGACTACACGCTCGAAAACGAGCGCACGGCCCTCATCCGCAACGCCAAGATCATCGAAGTCGCACTTGAACCGACCTTCTACGTCCGCAGCGACGCACTCGATGACACGCTGGAACGCCTGCACAACGAGACGGGACTGCGCATCACCGTCATGGACGCCGAAGGCAACGTGCTCGGTGACACGGCTCAGGCTGCCGACCGCCTCGACAATCATTTTGCGCGCGAGGAAGTCCAGGCCGCACTGACCTCTGACTACGGCGTCGCCGTGCGTGAAAGCGCGACGCTGCACGAAAACCTCATGTACGTGGCCGTCCCCATCCGGCACGACGGACAGCTGACCGGCATCATCCGTACAGCCAATTCGCTCTCGCCGATGGAACACTCCTACCACACAATCTTCCAGGTCATCATCTGGGGCCTCTTCCTCGCGCTCAGCGTCTCCTTCCTGATTTCCGTCTGGCTGGCCCACCGGCAGGTCCGGCCCATCATGCTGCTTTCGCAGGATGCCATGGCGATTGCGGCCGGCAACCTCGACAAACGTCTGCGCTGGCACAGCGGCGATGAATTCGATACGCTCGTGCAAACCATCAACCACCTGACCGAGAATCTGGCCAAGAAGATCCAGGAATCCCAGGCCGAAGCCCACAAACTCGCGCTGACGCTCGACAACATCGACAACGCCATCATGCTCATCGACGCGCGCGGCAATATCGTCGACGCCAACCCGCAGGCCGAAGCCATCTTCCATCTGTCGCCGGGCTGCCTGCAGCGCCACAGCATCCACGTCATCGGCAATGCCCAGCTCTCGGAAACGGCTCAGGTCGTCAGCCGCGAGAACCGCTCACAGACCATCACGTTCCACACCGACCGCGATGATGACGAACATTACACCTTCCAAGTCTTCCTCGCGCCTTTCCCCGAAGAAGACGACCAAAAGCTCGTGCTCGCCGTCTTCCACGACATCTCGATGCTGCAGGAAATCAACGACCGGCAGGCGGAATTCGTCAGCAATGCCGCCCACGAGCTCGCAACGCCCCTGACTTCAATCTCAGGCTTTGCCGAAACTCTGCTCGACGATGACTTCAAGAACCCCGATGCCAGCCACCATTTCGCCGGCATCATCTACCGCGAAGCACAGCGCATGAGCCGCCTCATGAAAAGCCTGCTGCAGCTCGCGCGCCTCAGCGACGAAACGTGCCGCAAGCAGCTTGTGCAGGTGCCCGTTGACCTCGCAGCCGTCGCACGGCAGGAAGGCCAGGCCCTCCTCAATGCGGCAGAGGCCAAGAATCAGCAGCTCATCATTGAAGGAACGGAAGATCCGCTCTTCATGCTCGCAACCCCCGAACTCTGCGGACAGATTGTCCATAACCTCATTGAGAACGCCATCAAGTACACGCCTGAAGGCGGCACGATCACGGTCCGCGCTGCAGGTACAGATGCATCAGTCAACCTGTGCGTCGAGGATAACGGCATTGGCATCGCCGCTGCAGACCTACCGCGCATCTTCGACCGCTTCTACCGCGTCGACAAGGCCCGCGCCCGCAAGTCCGGCGGCAACGGCATCGGCCTCTCGCTCGTCAAGTTCCTCGTCGAACTATTCGGCGGCCAGATCAAAGCCGAAAGCGAGGTAGGCCGCGGCACCCGCTTCACCCTGACCTTCCCGCGCTGCCAGCAGTAACAAGCTATAGAGAAAGTCCCTCCGTCTGCTTATCAGGATTTTTCATCATCCTGCCAGATAGACTGAGGGACTTTTCTTATCCATATATATCGCCGACAAGTGAACATATTCTGGGTTCTCGACTGTAGCCAAAGTTACGGGATAAGCGCTAAATAATACAGCGCATGTACTCACGGCACAGGAGGGATCCATATGACGTCAGTCCGTCGGGCAAAACATCAGCATAATGTTCAGAAGTGGACGCAGAGGACCCGCACCAGTCGACACTCTCTTGTTCTGCAGCCGTCGTAAGGACCGCATCAAGGGGGCCGCTCTGGGATAAGACGGGTTTTCTGCTGCTCTGCAAGCGCCTCGAAGATGGCAAGTACCAATGGTCGGATAAGCCCAAGGACGTGCTGGAAATCTCGGAACAGCAGCTTCACTAGCTCGAGGAAGGACTCACCCTAAAGACAGAAGTCCAGATGCTCAAGGCCCAGATTGCCCGGCTGCAGAAGATGGTCTATGGGGCCCGCACGAAACGGACGAAGCGGATTCTGCTGGAGACTGCAAACGAGCAGATGGACCTTTTCAACGAGACGGAGTCGAGGCGAAGAAAAATGCGCCCGAATCGTGCATCGATGTGCCCGCACGTCTGCAAGCGTTGCAGCGTGGCCCTGACGACCATGGGCAAAGAGAAGCTCCGCACGGAAATTGAGTTCATCCCCGCCAAGATCAAGATCATCGACTACTGCTGCGAATCCTTCCAATGCCTCACCTGCCGCAAGGAAGAGCATTTCTCCATCGAGAACCCGGCCATGCCGCTCGTCTCGCGACTGCAGCAGGGCCTCCTCGAGCAGGATATCATCCATGCAGATGAGACGCCCGTACAGGTCCACAAAGAGAAGGGGCGCAAGAACTGGTTGTTCAGCGACTCCCCGAAAGAAGCCAAGGCCAACGGCCTGAATCCGTTCCAATACCTCTTCAAGCACCTGTCAAACGCCGACATCCAGCAGCATCCCAAGTACCTCGACGACGTCCTGCCATGGAATGAGACAATCCAGTAAAACTGCAAATGAACCATCCAAATTTCCTTGCTCGCACAGCAGCGCTTTTTGATGCGCATTTCAGTGATGACGAAAATTTTAGCCATCAGGCTGGCAGATTATACACCGGATAATTTAGCGCTTACACTATGATACGCGCATCGCGATGACCGTCCTTTTCTAAGCTGCCTATGCGGCAGTTAACCGTGCCTTTCCGGCGCGCTTGGCTTTTTGTACTTTCTAAGCTGCCTATGCGGCAGTTAACAACAACCACCAACGTAGCGGTCTAAATAACTTTTTCTAAGCTGCCTATGCGGCAGTTAACTCTTACGCGCTATAATGATACCATCAACGCATTTTCTAAGCTGCCTATGCGGCAGTTAACCTTGGGCGGCGGTCTTGCTGCTGTCATCATATTTTCTAAGCTGCCTATGCGGCAGTTAACTGGTCAAGCAGATCAGACGGGACAGCACGGAATTTCTAAGCTGCCTATGCGGCAGTTAACCCGGCCGGACTGGTGACAAACGCAATCTTGGCTTTCTAAGCTGCCTATGCGGCAGTTAACAAGCCGATCGTGAACACGCTGGCGGGCTTTATTTTCTAAGCTGCCTATGCGGCAGTTAACCAGGACAAGCGCTCTAGCCTTTATCAGCGCTTTTTCTAAGCTGCCTATGCGGCAGTTAACCTTGAATGGCAATAATCTGGATACGTCAAAATTTTCTAAGCTGCCTATGCGGCAGTTAACGAAGACAAGTCAAGCCGCATGAAATCCGACGTTTTCTAAGCTGCCTATGCGGCAGTTAACCGAATGGATACGGCAGTATTACAAAGCTTTCTTTTCTAAGCTGCCTATGCGGCAGTTAACCAGTAGCTGTTCCCCACTGTCTACCTGCCAACTTTCTAAGCTGCCTATGCGGCAGTTAACCGTTTAAACAGTGGAGAAATGATGTAGTAACATTTCTAAGCTGCCTATGCGGCAGTTAACTTCCCGCAGCTTGCCCAGCAGATGCAAGCACATTTCTAAGCTGCCTATGCGGCAGTTAACGAATCTGGCTGGTGTAAGATCCGTGACATGTTTTTCTAAGCTGCCTATGCGGCAGTTAACGTATCGCTCGATGATGGCGTTCGTATCGAACTTTTCTAAGCTGCCTATGCGGCAGTTAACCGGGCGCCATTGTCGCGCCGTCATTTCAGACATTTCTAAGCTGCCTATGCGGCAGTTAACCCCAGACAAAATTGGCATTGTCTTTGATATAATTTCTAAGCTGCCTATGCGGCAGTTAACCTGATCAAGCTGAATCAGCTCTTCGTCAATCATTTCTAAGCTGCCTATGCGGCAGTTAACGATGATTAAGCAGAACAAGGGCACTGATGATTTTTCTAAGCTGCCTATGCGGCAGTTAACGGGTAGCAGATGGCAGGGGTATATAACATATATTTCTAAGCTGCCTATGCGGCAGTTAACCAGTGTTTCGTTTGTTGCGACCGACTTAACACGTTTCTAAGCTGCCTATGCGGCAGTTAACCACGCATGAGACGAATACTGGCGCAGCTCTCATTTCTAAGCTGCCTATGCGGCAGTTAACCCTGCTTTGCCGTCTCCTCTGTACCTATGTTTTTTCTAAGCTGCCTATGCGGCAGTTAACCTCGAACCCGCTGCTCCGCCTTATGCCCGGGCTTTCTAAGCTGCCTATGCGGCAGTTAACGTAAGGTTAGATAAAACTGGCGGTAATATCTCTTTCTAAGCTGCCTATGCGGCAGTTAACATATGCCATCACGGTCCAGGAAGAACAGCTCAAGTTTCTAAGCTGCCTATGCGGCAGTTAACCCGCTCTTTGAGTCCTCTGTCTACCATGTCCATTTCTAAGCTGCCTATGCGGCAGTTAACGGAGTCGTTGACATGGTTGCAGGCATATTGTCTTTCTAAGCTGCCTATGCGGCAGTTAACGCATCGTATTCTGGTAATAAATCTGCGTGGCTTTTCTAAGCTGCCTATGCGGCAGTTAACCCGCAGATTGCGCAGTACGCCGTCAATGTTATTTTCTAAGCTGCCTATGCGGCAGTTAACCAGGAAGCGCATTGATTCTCCCAGTCAGCATTTTTCTAAGCTGCCTATGCGGCAGTTAACAACGTGGTTGCTCATGGCCGCCTGCACGGATATTTTTCTAAGCTGCCTATGCGGCAGTTAACCGACGACAAGCGCCGCAAGCACGTCATTCCATTTTCTAAGCTGCCTATGCGGCAGTTAACTCCTCCTTACTTGCCCGCACCGGTGCTCTTCTTTTCTAAGCTGCCTATGCGGCAGTTAACTTGGTGTCCATCAGGCCCGTGATGCCGAGCTTTTTCTAAGCTGCCTATGCGGCAGTTAACAATGAATGTTTATATGCAAACGCAAACCATTTTTTTCTAAGCTGCCTATGCGGCAGTTAACTTTTGTCAGTCGCTCGCGATGGACGAGAACGTTTTCTAAGCTGCCTATGCGGCAGTTAACCTCGGCAGCGGGGAGGCTATGGATGTCATGCATTTCTAAGCTGCCTATGCGGCAGTTAACTTGAAGAAAGAGCGCCAGAGTCAAATGGACGATTTCTAAGCTGCCTATGCGGCAGTTAACGGATATGACTGGCGGGAGCAGCTGGAGCAGATTTTCTAAGCTGCCTATGCGGCAGTTAACTATTCCGAGAGCATCGAGAATATCATCAATCATTTCTAAGCTGCCTATGCGGCAGTTAACAAGCGGGAAAGTATCATCGGCAAGCTCAAGCATTTCTAAGCTGCCTATGCGGCAGTTAACAGAAACTACTGCTCTTTCGTACCAAGAGCCGCAATTTCTAAGCTGCCTATGCGGCAGTTAACCTAATTGTTAGCTGGCTTTTCTGATGTGAGGTTTTCTAAGCTGCCTATGCGGCAGTTAACTCGCCTCCTCACGCTTCAGCAGAGATCCTTCCTTTCTAAGCTGCCTATGCGGCAGTTAACCGATGACGGCGTAGGCGGCGGCGTCACGGACATTTCTAAGCTGCCTATGCGGCAGTTAACAATTGAAAGACCTGCTCGCGGAGATTGGCGAATTTCTAAGCTGCCTATGCGGCAGTTAACGACCTCCGTCTTTGTGATGCGCTGCCGGTATCTTTCTAAGCTGCCTATGCGGCAGTTAACTAGTTGTTATTGTATACGGTCGTTGCCGTATCTTTCTAAGCTGCCTATGCGGCAGTTAACAAACAAATAGTTATAGAACAGATTATTGCGGTTTTCTAAGCTGCCTATGCGGCAGTTAACCAGGCTAAACTTGTCCCGGAAAACATTAAAGCTTTCTAAGCTGCCTATGCGGCAGTTAACGGAAATCACAAAGGATGACGTATATATCGTATTTTCTAAGCTGCCTATGCGGCAGTTAACAATCAAGCGCTGGAAAGCCGTTTGTTGAGTGATTTCTAAGCTGCCTATGCGGCAGTTAACTCACGAAGTTGCATTGTATTATAAAGCATGGTTTTCTAAGCTGCCTATGCGGCAGTTAACGATGATTAGCGAAGCTATCACGAAGTGATAAATTTCTAAGCTGCCTATGCGGCAGTTAACGCCCAGAATTGCCCCGCATCTCTTTTTCTACTTTTCTAAGCTGCCTATGCGGCAGTTAACTATTTTATATAGTAACGTGGTCGCAAAAGTAATTTCTAAGCTGCCTATGCGGCAGTTAACTACGGCAGACAAAAATCCGAACCCTATAGTAATTTCTAAGCTGCCTATGCGGCAGTTAACGGGACAATAGGAACAGTAGCCGGAAATCAGTTTTTCTAAGCTGCCTATGCGGCAGTTAACGACAGTACGCGAATATCTTTTGTGCAGACGATTTTCTAAGCTGCCTATGCGGCAGTTAACTTAGTGCAATCCTTGTATTCCTCAAAATTATTTTTCTAAGCTGCCTATGCGGCAGTTAACTTCCACGGCGGGCGAACCCTTGTCAATGAGATTTTCTAAGCTGCCTATGCGGCAGTTAACCGCAAGTACGGGATCCGTTGTGGCCATAGCAATTTCTAAGCTGCCTATGCGGCAGTTAACAAATCCATCTATCACGGGTGGAGCAAAGATGCTTTTCTAAGCTGCCTATGCGGCAGTTAACGTAACGGTTGTTTATCGCCACCACGCGCTGTATTTCTAAGCTGCCTATGCGGCAGTTAACCTTCGTGAAAGCGCCATTCGTTGTAACGATATTTTCTAAGCTGCCTATGCGGCAGTTAACATGACGCAAGACATGACACAGGATGACAGCGCTTTCTAAGCTGCCTATGCGGCAGTTAACATAAATCCAATCGCCATTCTCTGCTCTGTCCGTTTTCTAAGCTGCCTATGCGGCAGTTAACAGTAATATCCTGCGTGAATACCCTTATTCTGACTAAGCTCGCAGTTATTTACCCTTATTTAACCAAAATTTTAGGTCCTTGTCAAAACCCTTGATTTACAAGGCCTGCCAGCAACGGAAAATTTTTAGGTCAAAAGTCAGGCACCGATGTTTCAGTACTGAACCCATATGCAGAAAATCCCTTGAAGGGCTGCTCAACTGCTTCTTTTTTTTGGATGAACAGGCTGAAGCGATGATGGTTGGTCATACTATCCAATTGAATATATGGATATCGGGTTTTATTGATAGGTGCCGGAAAAAGCTTTTGCGCTTCTTCTATCGAAATACCATGGCGCTTTGCATAACGTCTGGCTTTCCGCATAACAGTGGCTTCTGGCTGATATCGCCCGTACGTCACGAAGCCTTTGCAGGCCCTGACGGGGACTGGACGGATGGTCTTTATTTTCACATAATCTGGTGTAAAGCGCTTCAATGCCTCAGTCAGATTCAAATGCTGCAAATCGGATTCTTCTGGAGCAAGCAAACGAAGTTGACGGCCGAGTGTCGGCTGCTCATCGGAATACTTGGGAAAAGCTACTCCACATCGGATAATTCCCTGTTCATCCTTGCTGTTGACTAATGCCAAATGAATCTGACGGTAGACTTTAGACCAAAGGAAAGAAGCGGATATGTCTTCTGTCGGCTGTAATATAACATCTTGGAAGAACCACATGCCAATCATTCCTTTCCGCTTGCGCCAAATACTCCGCCACGAATCAGCATAGCCATTACGTAATGTGCAGCTTCCGGGCTATCAAAATCAGCACCTAGTGAATATTTATCAAATAGCGTATAAAAATCGCATTTATCTTTGGGATTGCGGAACGCCTTGCCAAGATTCGTCACGGTACCATATGGTTCTACAGAAATCGGCCCCACACCGTCCTCCGTTTCATATGCGTTATACCAGGTATCAATTGTGCGAATCGCATTGCCAAGTTTCTGTGAATGCATTGCCGCCGTGCTGTTCACTTCATACAAGACTTTGCTCTTCTTGCCTTTCCCTTTGTCAAGGATAAGTTCTTCGCTTGGATAAACTTCCTGTCCCTTGCCAATCTTGGCAAAAGCCGTAATTTCCAACAGCAGGTACGGAATCTTGCCAGCCAATGCCGATTCAATCTGTTCTGCTAATGCTTCGACCGTTGCATCACTGTTGTCAAAGTCCTGCAGAGAATAATCGTACGAATGGAACAGCCACTGCTTATCGGCGGCTTTTACCTGTACTTCCAGGTCTTCGGCACCGACGCGATTCCGCCAGAGGAAGCGCGCATTCGCAAGATTCAGCGCATACCGTTTAGCTAACTCACGAAAACCATACTGCTCCACATAGCGATGTCCCATCTCCAGGATCTTTGCTTTATGTTCCGCAACATTACAAGCTGCGGGAATAGCTGCTCCCGGCAGGATTTTCATCGTAAACGTGACCTTCAGCGTATCCTGATTCATTGACAACGATGCCGCATCAACAGTCTGCAGATTAGGTTTCTCTACTTCGGCATTGAGCTTTGCAGGGTCATTGGCCACAGCTGCCTTCAAGCGGTTGGAAATCGTACCCCGGACGGATTTCTCGCGCAGAGGAAGGGAAGTCGCTTTACCCTGACGATCATCCCAGGTCGTCCCATACATCAAACCATCTGAGAGAACGATTTTTTTCTCAAAAGATAATACTGTTGCTAAGCCCTTCGCACTTGACTTTGCCATAATTAATCCTCTCCTTCATTTGATTCATTCACACAGACATATAAATCTTTATCCTTATCATAATGATAATGCCACATCATGTCATCAATACAATCAAACCGATGGGCCATCTTGAACTCGCCGAGTGTCAGCACGGGTTCTGCAAAGTGATGTAATGTGCTCGCATCACGCTGATTCGCAACATGTCCGAGTGGTGTCAGCCCTTTGAATCCCGTGACGATGGGTACCAGCCAGCCTTTTTCTTTGCGTGGCTGTAAATGCCATGAATCCTGTTCATCATCGTATTCATAGTGCAAAGCCAGCAAGTCCAGCATCACCTGCAGGATATCCTGTTGATTGAGTTCTTCCTGCTTCCGTTTCAGTAACTGACGACGCTCTACCAGGACATATCCTGGCATGAGGCTGCGAACCGCACGGCGCACATCTTTCTCATTTTCTTCATCCACCAAGAGGAGTCTGGAATTTCGTGTCGAAATTGATTCCACAGGGTCCTGTATTGGCGAAAAATCAAGGATATCTCCACCTGCAATCTTCATTCCCATCAAAGCCGCTGTCGTCTTCTCAGTGAAAGTCGAGAAGCTGCTCGGCGCTAATCCATCTACCTCCATAAGGAGGGATACGGTCAAGTGGACTCTTGCTTCTTCGATAAACGGAGGCCGCTCAAAGGAAGCACCTTTTTTTCGCAAGGGATTCGCGGTGATAATCACCGAGTTCACATAGTCGCCTGGTCCCTTATAGGTCTGCAGATTAAAATCATGGCAGGATACAGCCAATTTCGTCAAACGGATATCAGACAGCGCTTCATGCTGCCGAAGCTTTCTTTCAAGCGCATGCATGGCACCCAGCCACGCCGTCATGGCGGGAAAACCAATCGTGAGAGGACTGCTGAATGCATTTGCATTGTGGATTTTGACATGCCGCAGCAGCAAATACTTTTTCGTTCTATTCATCCTTCTCTCACCTCCTGCTTCAGGACATCCTCCATCGTCGATGCAAAGGCATGCATCTCCACGTCAGAAAGCGAAATCTCTTGTAGCTTCTCATAACAACAGAATTTTTTGTAAGCATTGACGAGCCAGCGGGCAAAGTCCAAGCAGACCGGCCAAATCCAATCCGTATCGACCTGACGCTGACTCCCGTAGGCTGCATCCAGCCAAACCGCCTGCTCATCGGACAGCTCTGTATCCTTGCTCCAATCAGCAGGAAGAGTCTGCAAGTGATTTGCTTCGTACAGGACAGCTTCGACAAAGTCCAGGATAATATCTTCACGGCGCTCCCGCATCTCAAGATTATGGCGCTGGTCTCGAAACAGTGTATCGAGATTGGACAGCATGTCATTAAATCTGCGCCAGTAAAGCGAATCGGAAAAGAAATTCCTTTGGGGTAAGCGTTTCTTGCGTCCACTGAGTATAGGTGGTTGAGAGGGCAAAATATCTATCCCAAGAGATGTATTGCGACAGCTCATGTTCTGCGGCTGTGATCCTCCGAATGCAGCACGTGTAATATTAGGGAATATGCAATGTGATTCTCCGTAATTTTCCGACTTTTTATCACGGCATCTTCTCTGAAAACGGGATGCAGCCTCAATCCTATCCGTTAAAGAAAACATCATCGACACAGGCGATAGAACCGTCAACAGATGATAAGCATCTTCACCTGTCGGAAAATACACTTGCCGCAAACGAGTGTCTGTCTGTTGCGGCAATTCCTGTGGCTGAATCTCAAGGATCTTCTCTCTCAGCGGTTCATACGCAATTCCCAGAGATTCAATCTCTTTGCGGATGAATGCTGCATCTTCGCGAAAATATTGCCATGCTGTCTTTGCAGTAAGGTCTGCCTTTTGCTCTTCTGCTGTTTCCTTTTGAGAAAACTTTCCTACCAGGAATGAAGCAAAGGCCATATAAGCAGCTCCGCCTTGTACAACCAAATCATCTTCGGTTGTTATGTCAGCTGTTGTCAAATATCCTTGCCCAACAGGCTGACTATTATCGTGTATGCTGATTGCAACATCCGGATTGGTATAGCGAGCAATATGTGATACAGCCCTACAGCGTTCCAGGTTCTGTAGATTGCTTTGTATCCACTCAGCCGGGGTCTGTTTCTTCTTTACCGCTTTATCGGCAATGTAAGTTGCTATCGATCCCATATACATCCCTCCTCATGTTTTAATTATACTCCATAAAATTACTACGGTCAATAATAGCTTGTATTCCCCCAAAAATTATCAAAGAAGCTGCCTGTGCGGCAGATAAATAACTCCAGAATATAACTACTTTCTAAGCTGCCTACACGGCAGATATTACTGATTTATTATAACAGAAACGAGCTCAACTGACTATCACTTTCTTTCCTTCACCAAGATATGAAATGCTCCCAGCTGATCATCATACCAGTATGTCCTGGCTGATTCATCTTCATAGCCTGGAAGAGTCAACTGACCATATCGCTCGGATATGCGCTGCAGAACATTTCCTTCATCTTCATCGGAATGCATTTTTCTAGCAGCTTGCGCCTGAAGAGACGCCATATAAGAGCGTGGCAACCAGAACCGCTCTCTGTAAGGATTCAGCTTCTCCTCAGGGTATGATTTCAGATTGCACATATCCCCGTAGGGTATATATTCACCCTTATCTATTTTATAGAAGCCCAACATCCCCTTCTCTGCATCGTATCGATAGCACAGGTCTTTATCAGGAACCCCTGCACGGAACGGACACAGATACTGTGGTAAGCCTGTCATCCACCAGCAAGTCTGCTGCCAGCCACCCACTTTGTCCGGTGATTTATCGTCGAGACTACGCCAATCTGCCAATCTCTGGTGTTCTAAGTCAATCAATTGAGACTGAGGACGCAGCGGCCTTGGAATTTGCACGCGAGGGATTGCATCGATATGCGCCCAATTATCGTCAGGCACTAAATCTTCCATATCATGGCTCTGCAACAGATAATGTGGAGTTTTTTCGAAACCGGGTCTACAGAAGACGACTCTCTGTCCGGGATTGGTCATCCCCTTCCAATTAAACTGCATGACGCCAATATTCGGGGCAGATATATCCTGCAGACACGGACGATGACGATGTACACGCCCTGCCAGCTGAATAATCGAGCGATAAGAAGAAGGTTCTACAATGGCCCAATCAAAATCATGGTCACGTCCAATTTCTTCTACCGGAGTGGCAATTACCAAGAAAATGCAACGCTGCTTTTGACTTTTATCCAAATGAGCACGAAGGATTGTATCTTGGAAGGCTATTCGGCCTCCCTTCTCTTGCTTGCGGCACAAAACATGATCAAGATACATTTCCTGTTCATGACGGAGCAGCAAGACCTGGCGGCTGTGATAGCACATGAGGAACACCGCTGTATCATCCGGCCAGTCAGTCGACAACAGGGAAAGTGTCATATTGACACAGGGATTGATATTGGCAAGTCGCACGAGGCCAAAGGACACTTCCTTGCCCGTTTTCTCATCAATGACATGGTGATTACTATGAAGCTGCTGGACAGCCTGTTTCATAGCCGCAACATACGATTGCCAGGACAGGTCTTTCGTTGCCTGCGGCTGGCAAGGAATTACGACAGCTTTCCGCTTCACGACCTGTGTCCGCAGCTTCTTGACGCGCTTCTCAATAAAGTTTTTATGGGCCAGCTTATACTGCTTCGGCTGTTGCAGCGGTATGGCGGAGGATGCAGAACGGAACTCATCCACCCAGACAGCAGTCATCGTTTTCGCCTGCTCTGAAAATGCATTATAGCAGCACAGGCCATCCTGATAAGCCTGATACATTCCCTGTGCCAAGTCCGGCGGAATCGTCGCAGAAGACAAAATCACATTGCGTCCGAGCATACCCGCTAAATGGACGAGACGGGCGACGGCTGTCAAATCCTCCGGTGAAAAATCGTCCACTTCATCAATGACGAGATCCGCTGACATCATCCGCAGGAAAGGCAATAGTGCCTTCCCTCCGCGCGTCACCTCTGTCGCACGGATAATCTGGTCGATTGTCGCAACCAGTACAGGCTTGAACAGGAAAGCGCCATTTTTCTTCGCCTGTGGATTCTTGCGCCCATCCAGGTAAATGTCCAGATACTTCAACTGATCGTGCGTGAAATTATCCTCGAAGGAAAGCATGTCTTCCAGGAGTTCTTCTTCTCCCGAGCCACCGATATCACAAGGCGAGCCTTTCTGTTCCAACTCTGTATTGTCATTCTCTTTCTCCTGCTGGTGCAGCGATTCGACAGCTTGGGAACCGATGATTACAGCCAATTCATCTTTCGTCAGATGCATGCGTTCCCGATATTCACTGCCTGTCTGGAGCGTCAACGAGCGCAAACCCAGTGCCAACGTATATCGCATGACCTTGCCATCTGGTGACAAAGCCTGCATCAGTTTGGCATTGGCAGTGGTCTTGCCACAGCCCGTACTTGCCATATTCAGAATAAACCAGGCCTGATCCATTCCATCCTGTTTTGCCGATTGGATTTCGCGAACAGCCTTGTCCTGCCACTGATAGGGCGACTTTGCCGGCGTAAACCGCACGGTATCGGCCACATCCATCCCGCTTGCAAAGAGGGGCAGCTGGTGCGCAATATTGACAGCTTGAGCAGCCACACGTGTTAAATGAGAAGACAATTTATCACAGAGCTTATCTCCATCTGTATTGGCATATAAAACCTTTTTCTGTTCTTCTATCGGCACATCTGTCTGATGCTTTTGAGAAGAAACAAAGTGGTCTGCCAGCATCAGGGATTCCCGCGCATATAGAAGGAGCGGGCGCAAGGCCAGGCTTGAATCCGTACAGAGATGCTGCAGCTGTGCTTTTTCCCGGAGCAGACGGGTCAGCCATTTTTTGACTGCCTTATTCCAGTCATCATCATCCAGCAGGAAGCCTTTTGAAAAAGAAAAACAGGGATCCTTCCCTGCTGGGACAACGCCTTCATACCCCCATCCAGCTTTAATCATTGAAAAAAGACTCTCCAATGACATGGGCAAATTTTCGGCGCAGATTTTGCATTCCGTCTCATTCCGCGTTACGGGCAAATGATGATGCGACAGAATCAGCCACGCCAGCATGCGCATGATTGGTGGCATCTTCGGCAATGCCTGCGCATGTTCGCTTTGCTTCTTCATCTCACTCTTTAAGGTGGTCTTTTTTAAATTGCCCTCCAAGAAGAGATGCATCCAGGCATCGTCATCCTGCGTGTCTCCACTGATTCTCGCTACGACTGCCAACAATTGGCAGGAGACCCACTCATGACGATACGGGTCTTTCTCCATCGATGATGACCGCAGTTTTTTCTGGAAGTGATCGGATGATTTACCCCAATCGTGAAAAAGTGCTGCAACAGATACCAATGCTTTGAGCAGGGATAGATATGGCCAACCACCTTCCCACTCCTTATGCAAGATATTTTTTCGTGTTGTATTGACGGGCACCAGGCCTTCTTCATTGAATTTATCACGGTTTCCCACCACCCATAGGAGCTGACTGCGATTGCGCGAGCGAATCCAGCGGCAGGACACTGCCGTGCTTTTCGTCGCGCTCCGGCGCAGGAGCGTCCTGACCTCCTGTACGCCTTCCTGTGTCATGATGGTCTGCCATGTGTCATTGCCGATTCGATCTGCAAATTGATCCAAGATACGGCGAACCGTCAACAGGGCTTTCTTTTCACTGCGACTGGTAAACAACACCATCATGATACGGTCCCTCCTTTCCCCACAATTGGCTCACGCGCTTTACTTCTTCGAACAAGAAGTCCATTACCTTGTGTTCCGTAAATTTCTGCAGGCAATACGAACGAAATTCCTGATCTCGGATGTCATCTTCGGCGCAGATAAATGCACCCGGCAGGACAATGGCATCTTTTACGAGATCGGCAACGTCGAAGACCAAGGCACCGCGCCGCGTCTTCCCGTGCATGACAGCAAAACCATGCGGTATTCCCAATACCCAGAGGGTGACTGCAGCCAGGCCATAAGCCAGGTAATTGCCGTGATTTAGGAAGATATTGGCCTTATCTCCTGCAGGAGCATCATGAAGGCGGACAAAGTCTGGCATATTGGCGTGTTCACTCGCATATTTATAAAGCGCTTTCGTAAAGATGGCCTCGCCTGCCAGCAATTGTTTGATATCCATGGCTTGCCGGATGACCCGCTGAAAGCGATGCATAGCCGACTGGATTTCATCATCATCTGCATAAAAGCCCCAGCTCTGCAAGTCGCGATCTTTCTGCCAGACCTGCTCGATAAACTGGCACCGCTTCAGCTGGAACTCCTTTGCCGCTGTTAACCGCTTATCGGCCTGAAACCAAAAGGAAAGCCATCCCTGCACATATTCCGTTGGCCGGTATTCGCTCTGAGGACTGAGCCATTCGATTTCCATTCCTGAAAGCAAGGGTGTCCCACCATTGCCGCAAAACCCAACCATGACACCCGCCATAGCTAGCATCCGCATCGCAGCTTGTGTGATGGATGTACCCGTCCCCAACAGCAGCACTGTCGTATTCGCAATCGGTATATTCCAATACTGATTTTCCCGCTTTCCCTCTGTCAGATAAAGCACACGTCCATCCTTCTGCATCACTCGGCACTTTTCCAGGTAATAGATATTTGCCCTCTTGGAATGCAGAATGACTTTTAAATTCGATGCTTCAATTTCTGATTTTGTCATGACATCACCTTCATCATAGCGTACAATCCATTAATAACGAACTACTACGATATTTATAGTATACACTAAAATGATGTGCGCTTGAAACCAACAGATAAAAATCCCCATCGATGAATATTTACATCGAGGGGGATTTGTTAGCGTGATGAAATGGATTCAGATACTGGCTCAGCCATTCAGGGCGAATTTGACGATGGCTTTCATGCCGGGTTTGAGGTCGAAGGAGAGGCCGGTCGGGATGGAAATCTTGACGATCAGGGTGTCGTCGTCGACATCGGCGTTCTCGGTGTCTGTGGTCGTCTTGGGGCTGGGGCTTCCCTGCGTGGCGTTGCCGTTCTGGGCCGTGCCGTTCTGGTTGTCAGCGCTCTGGCTGGTATCTGCCGCACTGTTGTCG
Organism: Mitsuokella sp. AF33-22; assembly: GCF_003475755.1. Classification (NCBI taxonomy): domain Bacteria; kingdom Bacillati; phylum Bacillota; class Negativicutes; order Selenomonadales; family Selenomonadaceae; genus Mitsuokella; species Mitsuokella sp. AF33-22. Next base: position 53,169 of record NZ_QRQA01000003.1, read on the forward strand.
GCGGCACTGGCATGATTGGCACTGCCGGTATTGGCGTTGTCGTTGATGCCGAGAGCCTGGTCGGCTTCCTGCTGGGCGGCTTTATCGGCTGCGGCTTTGTCAGCGGCCGTTTCGATGTCCTGGATGGAGCCCTGGAGCTTGTGGCCGTCGATCTCGTAGGAGGCGAACTGGCCGAGGCGGAGCTTCTGGCCCTGGTCGGCCTTGACCTTGGCTTCGACCCAGATGTCGTCGGCGTTGCCGACATTTGCAACGGTCTGGCCGGCCGTTACGACGGCACCTTCCATGATGTCGGAGGCATAGTAGACGGTGCCGGCAACCGGGGCGACGATGTCGGTCTGCTGAGCGTCCTGCTTGGCGTTGTCGAGTGCGGCCTGGGCCTGGCGGAGCTGGAGCTCGGCGTTCTGCACGGCCTTGGGGTCAGGCGGCTGCGTCGTCGTCTGGTACGTCACGGCCGGCGAGGAGGCGGCAGGAGCGCTTGAAGATGCAGCGGCCTTGGCTGCCTGGTAGTCGGCGGCGGCCTGGTCACGCTGCACGGCGCTGATGGCGCCCATCTCGAAGAGCTCGTTCATGCGCTGCATGCGGGCGGCGGCGCTCGCGACGCTTGCGGAAGAGCCGCCCGAGGAGGAGGCGGCTGGAGCCGGTGCGGCGCTCGGCACGGCGACGGTCACGGTCTGGCCCTTCTTGATCTCGTCGAGGTTGCGCTGCGAGAGCGCGACGTTCTGCTCGAGCTGCTGGATCTGGTCATCCGTGATGCTGCTCTCGATGTGCGCGATGACATCGCCGGCTTCGACGTGTTCGCCGTCCGCCACGACGAGTTCGGTGATCGTGCCGTTCGTGCGGGCCTTGGAGGCGACGAGCGAGCTGGCGACCTGCGCATCGTAAACATTGAAATACTTGTGCTGGTGCTGGTAGTAGTAGATGCCGCCGGCACAGAGCACCGCGATGATGATAAGGCCCGGCAGGCCGTATTTCATCAGGTATTGTACTTTTTTTGTGATATCAACTTCCAAGATTGAGTCCTCCACCTACAAAACCTCCCTCATAGCGAGGGAGGTTGTTGCTTCTATACGAATTCTCAGCCGAGCTGTGCCTTGATGACTTCGATGGCCTTGTCGAACGCCTTCGGCAGAGCCGCAGCGTCCTTGCCGCCGGCCTGTGCCATATCCGGGCGTCCGCCGCCGCCGCCACCGACGACTGCGGCTGCTTCCTTGATGATCTTGCCGGCATGGATGCCTTTCTTGACCACATCTTTGGAAGCCTTGACGACGAGGTTGACTTTATCCCCGTTGACGCAGGCGAGTACGACGACGCCGCTCTCGAGCTTGCCGAGCGTGAGGTCGGCGACTTCGCGCAGGCCGTCCATATTCTCGACGTTGGCCTTGCCGGCGATGACGGCGATATCACCGACATGCTGGACACCGGCCACGAGCTGCTGGGCATCGGCCTTTTCCTGCATGGCGGCGACTTCGGCGAGCTTGCCGGACATCTCTTTGTTCTCTGCCTGGAGTTTCTCGACGGCTGCGACGATATCGTCCTCGTTCGTCTTGAGCTTGCCGGCAGCCTGCGAGAGAATGGCGAGCTTGCCATTGACGTAGTCGAGTGCAGCCTGGCCCGTGATGGCCTCGATGCGGCGCACGCCCGAAGCGACGCCCGTCTCGCTGATGATCTTGAACATACCAATCTGGCCGACGTTCTTGACGTGGGAGCCGGCGCAGAGCTCCTTGGAGAAGCCCGGTACGGAGACGACGCGCACGACATCGCCGTATTTCTCGGAGAAGAGGGCCATTGCGCCCGATTTCTTGGCTTCCTCGAGGCTCATGTGCGTGATCTCAACATCCTGGCCCTTGAGGATGACCGTGTTGACGAGTTCCTCGACGTCAGCGAGCTGCTGAGCCGTGACGGGCTCGAAGTTCGTGAAGTCGAAGCGCAGGCGTTCCGGCGTGACGAGGGAACCGGCCTGATTGATCTGGTCGCCGACGACGCGCTTGAGCGCGGCCTGCAGGAGATGCGTGGCCGTGTGGTTGCGGGCCGAAGCGAGCTTCTTGACCTGGTCGACTTCAATCTTTACCGTCTCACCAACCTTGAGCTGGCCTTCTTCGACGTAGGCGACATGGTAGACCGTGCCGTCCGGCAGCTTCTTGGCGTTGACGGCCTTGATGCGGCCGAATTCGCCGATGAGCATGCCTTCGTCACCGACCTGTCCGCCGCCTTCAGCGTAGAATGGGGTCTTGTCGAGGATGATGCCGGCTTCTTCGCCGTCGGTGATCATGTCGACGAGCTTGCCGTCCTTCCAGATGGCGACGACCTTGCCCTCTTTGGCTTCGGGGTCAACCGTGAGCTTCGAGACGTCGATGCCCGAGAGGTCCGGCACGGCGACGCGCTGGTTCTCGGCACGCGCGCTGCGCGCACGCTCGCGCTGCTCGTCCATGGCCTTGTCAAAGCCTTCTTTGTCGAGGTCGAGGCCGTTCTCGTGCAGAATCTCTTCCGTGAGTTCCCACGGGAAGCCGAAGGTATCGTAGAGGCGGAAGCCGATCTCGCCCGGCAGCTGCTCCTTGCCTTCCTTCTTGAGTTCGGCAATCTCAGCGTCGAGGAGCTCCATGCCCTGGTTGAGGGTGGCCGCGAAGCGGTCTTCCTCGATGCTGATGACTTTCTTGATGTAGTCGTGCTTGGCGACGAGTTCGCCGAAGTCGCTGGCATCGCGGTAGATGTCGACGACGGCGTCAACGGCGCCCTCGAGGAATTTGCCCTTGATGCCGAGCATGCGGCCATGGCGGACGGCGCGGCGCAGGATGCGGCGCAGCACGTAGCCGCGTCCCTCGTTCGACGGCAGGATGCCGTCCATGATCATGACGGCCATGGAGCGGGCGTGGTCAGCGATGACCTTGAGGGAGATGTCCGTCTTTTCGTCCTTGCCGTATTCGACGCCGGCAACCTTGGCCGCGTATTCGATGATCGGGTACAGGAGGTCCGTCTCGAAGTTCGTCTTCTTGTTCTGGACGACGGAGGCGAGGCGCTCGAGGCCGCAGCCCGTATCGATGTTCTTATGGGCGAGATTCTTGTAGGAGCCGTCTTCCTGGCGGTCGTACTGCGTGAAGACGAGGTTCCAGATCTCGAGGTAGCGGTCGCAGTCGCAGCCGACGGCGCACGTCGGCGAGCCGCAGCCGCGCTCTTCACCGAGGTCGATGTAGATCTCGGAGTCCGGGCCGCACGGGCCAGGGCCGATTTCCCAGAAGTTGTCATCCATCTTGACGATGTGATCCTGCGGGAAGCCCGGCTGGGATTTCCAGATTTCGATGGCTTCCGTGTCGTCCGGGTATACCGTGACCCAGAGCTTGTCCTTCGGCAGCTCGATGACTTCCGTCAGGAATTCCCAGGCCCAGGGAATGGCTTCGCCCTTGAAATAATCGCCAAACGAGAAGTTGCCGAGCATTTCGAAGAACGTCTGATGGCGCGCCGTGCGGCCGACGTTCTCGATGTCGCCCGTGCGGACGCAGCGCTGGCTCGTCGTCACGCGCGTGCGGGGCGGCTTCATCTTGCCCGTGAAGAACGGCTTCAGCGGCGCCATGCCAGCACCGATCAAAAGCAGCGTCGGATCATCTTTCGGGATCAGCGAAAAGCTCGGCAGGCGCAGATGGCCTTTCTTCTCTGCAAAGAACTGCAGATAGGCTTCACGCAGATCGTTACCACTCATGTACTTCAAAAAAATCTACCCCCATAAGAGACGCCGGTTTACGCTGACACAAGCGGCCAGCATCCCGCGTGCTCTGGTTTTGTACGTTAACTAACCCTCAGTATACCACAATGCTCCCGTTCTTTTCCAGTAGTTTCCCCGAGTTCGCAAAAAACTTCCCAGCAAACGGCCAAAAAACTGCCGGGATCCGCCGGTCTGCGCATCGCATCTGCCACCTTCCGGCGTCAGCCTTCGGCTTCGGCGGCGAGCGCGGCCTGAGCCTGCTCGGAATTCATGAGGATCTCGCGCGGCTTGCTGCCCATGTTCGGGCCGACGATGTGGAGTTCCTCCATCTCGTCGATGAGCCGGGCCGCCCGCGTGTAGCCGACGCGGAAGCGGCGCTGGATGGACGAGGCCGAGGCCTGCCCCGTCGACATGACGAGGTTGACGGCATCTGGCAGGAGTTCGTCGCGCTTCGGCGCGCGGCGGCCCTTGCCCTCCTCTTTCTCTTCCTCTTCTTTCATGGCATTCTCCGTGAACGTGATGATTTCTTCGTTGGCTTCCATCTCCTGCCCCTGCGCACGGATGAAGTCGAGCAGGTGCTCGACCTCGTCGTCGCTGATGAAGGCGCCCTGCACGCGCAGCGGCTTGGCTGCACCGACCGGGTAGAAGAGCATATCGCCCTTGCCGAGGAGCTTTTCGGCGCCGCTGCGGTCGAGGATCGTGCGCGAGTCGATCTGGCTCGAGACGGCAAACGAGATGCGCGAGGGGATGTTGGCCTTGATGATGCCCGTGATGACGTCGACGGACGGGCGCTGCGTCGCAAGCACCATGTGGATGCCGGCGGCGCGGGCCTTCTGCGCGAGGCGGCAGATGGCGTCCTCGACGTCGTGCGGCGCGACCATCATGAGGTCGGCGAGCTCGTCGATGATGATGACGATGGCCGGCATCTTGTCATCGGGGAATTTATTGTTGTACGTCTCCATGTTGCGGACGTTGTGCTCGGCGAATTTCGCGTAGCGCTTCTCCATTTCCTGCACGGACCAGTTGAGCACGGAAGCGGCTTTCTTGGCTTCGGTGACGACCGGGACCATGAGGTGCGGGATGCCATTGTAGTTCGAGAGCTCGACCATCTTCGGGTCAACGAGGATGAATTTTACTTCCTCGGGCTTGGCCTTGAATAGGATGCTCGTGATGAGCGTGTTGATGCAGACGGATTTGCCGGAGCCCGTGGCGCCCGCGACGAGCAGGTGCGGCATCTTCGCAAGATCCGCGAAGATGGCCTGGCCGCCGATGTCCATGCCGAGGCCGACGGTGAGCTTCGATTTGGCCGCGAGGAATTTTTCGTTCTCGAGCACTTCGCGCAGCTGCACGCCCTCGAGCTCGGCATTCGGCACCTCGATGCCGATGGCGGCCTTGCCGGGAATCGGCTCGATGCGCACGGAGGTCGCGGCGAGGCTCAGCGCGAGGTCGTCGGCGAGATTCGTGATCTTGCTGACCTTGACGCCAGGGGCCGGCTCGAGCTCGTAGCGCGTGACGGCCGGGCCGTGGCAGGCGTTGATGATGCGGGCCTTGACGTGGAAATCCTCGAGCGTCTTCTGCAGGATGCGCGCCTTGTCCTCGATCTCGATCTCGAGTGCGGCGTTGTGCTTCTTGACATGCTTCGAAAGGATGTCGGTGACGCGCGGCAGCACGTAAGGCCGGGGTGCGGGCTGCGGCGGCGTGCCTGCCCCTGCCGCCTGCGCTCCGCCCGTGTGCGGCACGGGGCCCTTTGCTGAGCCGTCGAGCAGCGCGGCCGCCGGCATGATCGGTGCGATTTCGTCGTAAGACGGCGCTGGCACGGGGTTCTTCTTCATGGGGCTGGGCGAAGGCGGCACGAGCGGCTCGGTGTGCGGCACTTCAAAATGCGCCGCCGGATCGTCAGGGGATGCCGGCGCGAGCCCCTCGCCCGCCTGGCTGCCGCGGCCGTATTCAATTGTGAAATGCGGCGCTGCGGCCTCTTCCGCCTCCAGGGCGGGTTCTCCCGCATCCTCAGGACTAAAGGCGTCGGGGTCCGGCGTGCGCTCGGGCGTGAGCTCGGCAGGCTCGGCGCGGACCTCGGCCAGATTGTCACTGCCGTCCGCAGCATACGGCGCGGGTTCGTGCTTTTCCGCGAAATGCGGGTCCTCGTCCTGGTCGTAGAAGGAGGAACGGCGCTGCATCTTCTCGCGTACCGTTTCAGAAAGCTGCTCCTCCACGCGGCTGCCGACCTCGGCCACGCGCTCGCAGGTGTTCGAGATGGCCGAACCCGCGACGATGGCGCCCTTTTTCGCCTGCTCCTTCGTCTTGAGGAGGCCCGACGCGAGCGACCACGTCGTCGAGAGCAGGATGGCGCCGACGACGCCGGCCCCGAGGATGATGATCGTGCCGTCGACGCCGAAGAACTTGCGCAAGAGCAGCAGCAGACCGCCGCCCAACAGACCGCCGCCCTTCGGCAGGCTGTCGGGCATGATCTCCGCGCCGACGGGAATCACGAAGTGATGGTAGATGGCGAGCACGCAGACAAAGAGCGCCAGCAGGCCGAAGAAACGCGGCGTGTAGCGCGGGCCGCTGTGCTTCGTGATGTACTGCCAGGCGATGAGCAGGATCAAAAAGGCGATGACAATGGCGCCGAGGCCGAAGAAGTAGTGCAGGAATTTGGCAAAGTAGAGTCCCACGAAGCCGACGTTGAGGCCGAAGATGCCGCAGATCGACAGGAGGCCCGCGGCGAGCAGCGCGAGTCCCAGGAGCTCATAGCGCCGGCCGGTGCTTTTGGCCTTGCCGGCGCTCCCCGAGGACCGTGTGCGGCCGGACGAGCTGCCCTTGCCGCGCGTGCGCGCCGTCTTCGCGGAGCCCGCTGACTTTGTGGTCTTGCGCCGGCTGGTCGTTTTCTTAGTCAAGGAATATCACCTCATTTATGGATATGGTGCATGAATTGCAAAACAAAACAGCTGCAGACGGAGAAAGCCCGCCCTTCGTCCTCCCCAGCACGGGAGACGAGCGGCGGGCTTCCCTATGGAATTAATCTTATCGTAGCCGGCTTATCTTGTCAAACGCTCGGCGCAGCGCTGCGCCTCAAAGAAGATGCGCTCCTTGTCGAGCGTCGTGAGCTCGCGGTTCTCCATGAGAACCTTGCCGTCGACGAGCACCGTGTCGACGCTGTCGGCATGTGCAGCATACGTCAGAAGCGACACGAGGTCGTGGCGCGGATACCAGACGGCGCTCTCCATGTCAAAGAGCGTGATGTCGGCCTTGCAGCCGGCCTCGAGTCTGCCGGTATCCTTGAGGCCGATGGCCTCGGCGCCGTACTCCGTACCCATCTTGACGGCCGTGCGCGCGGGGACAGCCAGCGGGTCGAGCGTGTGGACCTTGTGGAGCATCGCGGCGAGGTTAATCTCCTCGAGCATGTCGAGGTTGTTGTTCGAAGAAGCTCCGTCCGTGCCGAGGGCGACGCAGACGCCTTCCTTGAGGAGGCGCGGCACCGGCGCCGTGCCGCTTGCGAGCTTCATGTTGCTGCCCGGATTGTGCGCCACGCGGATGTGATGCTTCTTGATGATCTCGATGTCATGGTCGTCAAGATGGACGCAGTGTGCAGCGAGCGTGCCCCTGCCGTCGAAAAGGCCCGTCTCCTCCACCCAGGCAAACGGGCGCTTGCCGTATTCCTTGAGCGAGCCTTCAATCTCGGCCTGCGTCTCGTGCATGTGGATGTGGATCTCAGCACCGAGCGACTGTGCAGCAGCGGCGACCTTCTTGAGGAAGGCCGGCGGGCACGTATACGGCGCATGCGGGCCGAACATGACGGTAATGCGGCCGTCGGCAGCGCCGTTGAAATCCTTGTAGAGCGAGACGTTCTCATCGAGCTTCTTCTCACCGTCCGGAGCCACGCCGATGATGCCGCGGCAGAGCACGCCGCGCAGGCCGGAGTCAGCGACAACCTCGGCGACCTTGTCCATGTATGGCCCGTACATGTCGGCAAAAGCCGTCGTGCCGCCCTCGATCATCTCGACGGCTGCGAGCATCGCGCCCCAGTAAATGTCGTCCTCATTCATCTTGGCTTCGACGGGCCAGACCTTGTTGTTGAGCCAGTCCATGAGGTTCATGTCGTCGGCGTAGCTGCGCAAAAGCGTCATCGAGGCGTGCGTGTGCGCATTGACGAAGCCCGGCACGGCCAGATGATTGCGCCCGTCGATGATCTTCGCGGGACGGAAGTCCTCGGGCACTTCGCCGATAGCCTTGATCTTGTCCCCGTCGATGAGGATGTTCGTGCGCGGCGTCGTGCCGTCCGGCAGCAGTACGTAAGCGTCTTTGATGAGTGTTTTCACGAGATGAGTCCCCCTTGTACATGATTTTCTGTGATTTCGCTCTTTTTATCCTAACAGAAATAAACCGGCAGGAAAAGGCCATGCGTCATATTCCTGCCGGTTTTCTTCGGTTTTATCCGGAATGCTGGCACGCGGCCACATCCGCAGGCCCCTTGTCAGGCCATGCTGAGGTATGCGCGCTGCTCCGGCGTCAGCGTGTCGATGGCGACGCCCATGGACTTGAGCTTGATCTCCGCGATCTTCGTGTTGATCTCCTCGGGCATGAGGTGCACGCCCTTTTCCATCTCTTTGCCGTGCTTCAAGAGGTGCAGCGCCGAGAAGAACTGGACGCCGAACGAGAGATCCATAATCTCGGCCGGATGGCCATCGCCGGCGGCGAGGTTGACGAGGCGGCCCTCAGCGAGCAGGTAGAGCTTGCGGCCGTCGTGCAGCTTGAATTCCTCGATGTTCTTGCGGACCGTGCGGCGCGAGACGGACAGCGACTCGAGCTCAGGGATGTTGATCTCGACGTCGAAATGGCCGGAGTTTGCGAGGATGGCACCGTTCTTCATGACCTCGAAATGCTGCTTGCGGATGATGTCCTTGTCACCCGTCAGCGTCAGGAAGATGTCACCGATCTTCGCGGCCTCGTCCATCGGCATGACGCGGAAGCCGTCAAAGACGGCCTCGATGGCCTTGATGGGATTGACTTCCGTGATGATGACATTGGCACCGAGGCCGCGCGCACGCATCGCGCCGCCCTTGCCGCACCATCCGTAGCCGGCGATGACGACGTTCTTGCCCGCGATGACGACATTCGTCGTGCGCATGATGCCGTCCCAGGTCGACTGGCCCGTGCCGTAGCGGTTGTCGAAGAGGTATTTGCAGTAAGCATCGTTGGCCGCGATCATCGGGAATTCGAGCTTGCCCTCATTGGCCAGTGCGCGCAGGCGGTGCACGCCCGTCGTCGTCTCCTCCGAACCGCCGACAATGCCCGAGAGCAGCTCGCGGCGCTTCGTGTGCAGCATGTGCACGAGGTCGCCGCCGTCATCGATGACGAAATCCGGATGGATGTCGAGTGCCTTGTTGATGAACGTATCGTACTCCTCCGGCGTGCAGCCATGCCAGGCAAAGACGTGCAGACCGTCCTCGACGAGCGCCGCGGCCACATCGTCCTGCGTCGACAGCGGGTTGCTGCCCGTGATGGCAACCTCCGCGCCGGCATGCTGGAAGATCTCCGCCATGTAAGCCGTCTTGGCCTCGAGGTGGAGCGTAATGACCATCTTCTTGCCCGCAAAGGGCTTCGACACCGAGAACTCCTTGTCCACGGCCGCCATGACCGGCATGAAGTTCTTCACCCAATTGATTTTATCGTGGCCCGAAGGAGCCAGCTTGATATCACGGATCATCGATTCCATATGCCAAAAAACCTCCTAAAGTAATGCTATCTTTATTGTAGTGTCCGCCAAAGCGGCTGTCAAATGACGGCCCCGCCCGAAGTGCCTGCCCGCAGGCATGCCGTCATTTGAGATACGGCAGGCAGACCTTGAGGACCGATGCGGCGAGTGAGCCCGACTCCACCGTGTTCCACTGGCCGTCGGCATGGATCTTCCAGACCATCTCACCCTCGTCGTACATGTATTTGTAGATGTACGGCTGGCCCTTGTCCGTGTCGGAATGGAACGTGTAGACGACGCAGTTGAAATGATCCTTGTCGGGATTGTAGATGCTGTTCGTGTCGACGACATCCTTCTCGTAGACGATATTCTGGTAAGCCGTGACATAGGCTGCCTGCGTCACAGCAGGTGCCGCGAAAAATGCGAGCCCAGCCAGGAGCGGCACGCAAAGCGCCGCGGTCTTTTTGCCAAATGCCTTCGACATCATGCGCCCGGCAGACTTCCCTGCCCGTGCAAAAGATTGTACCGATACCCGGTTCACCATGTTTATGAAAATATTCATGCTTTATGACCTCTATTCTGTGATTTGATGACGCGCACGGATTTCCCAGACGCGCTTGCATCCAGTATAGGCGAAACGCCTGCACAAGACAAGCCCCTTTCTGCACAGATGCAGAACTTCTCCAACAGGGCCTGGGGTGCATCAGCTTCCGGCATTCAAAAAAGAGCCTCGTGCGAGACTCTTTTTATCATATGAGATTTTGATGCAAATGTCTGATGGATCAGAGCTGCGGGCCGGCAGCAACGAGTGCCTTGCCCTCATCATCGAACGTGTACTTCTTATTGAAGTTGTCGATGAACATCTGAGCGAGCTTCTTGGCTCTCGTGTCCCACTCGGACTCATCCTTGTAATCCCACTTGGATTTGGACGGATCCTTGTAAGTATCCTTCGGATCGAGGACTTCCGTAGCAACGCCTTCGAGCTTCGTCGGGATCTCGAGGCCGAAGTACGGGATCTTCTTCGTCGGAGCTTCGTTGATGGCACCGCTGTGGATGGCGTCGATGATGCCGCGCGTATCCTTGATGGAGATGCGCTTGCCATAGCCGTTCCAGCCCGTGTTGACGAGATATGCCTTCGTGCCGTTGGCCTTTACGCGCTTAACGAGTTCATGCGCATATTTCGTCGGTGGCAGCTCGAGGAAGGCCTGACCGAAGCAAGCGGAGAACGTCGGCGTCGGCTCCGTGATGCCGCGCTCCGTGCCAGCCAGCTTGGACGTGAAGCCGGAGAGGAAGTAATACTGCATCTGTTCCGGCGTCAGGATGGAAACCGGCGGCAGGACACCGAAAGCATCGGCTGCGAGGAAGATGACGCTCTTGGCAGCCGGAGCAGCACTGCGGTCATTGACAAAGCCCTTGACCGTGCTCTTGATGTGATCGAGCGGATACGATACACGCGTATTCTCCGTGATGCTCTTGTCGGCGAAATCGATCTTGCCATTCTCGTCGAGGACAACGTTCTCGAGGAGTGCGTTGCGCTTGATGGCGCCGAAGATGTCCGGCTCTGCATCCTGGTCGAGGTTGATGACCTTTGCATAGCAGCCGCCTTCGAAGTTGAAGATACCATCGTCATCCCAGCCGTGCTCATCATCGCCGATCAGCAGGCGCTTCGGATCCGTCGACAGCGTCGTCTTGCCCGTGCCGGAGAGGCCGAAGAAGATAGCCGTGTTCTGGCCCTGCTTATCCGTGTTGGCGGAGCAGTGCATGGCAGCGATGCCCTTGAGCGGCAGGAAGTAGTTCATCATGGAGAACATGCCCTTCTTCATCTCGCCGCCGTACCAGGTGTTGATGATGACCTGCTGGCGCTCCGTGAGGTTGAAGACAACGGCCGTATCAGAATGCAGGCCGAGCTCCTTGTAGTTCTCGACTTTTGCTTTCGAAGCATTGAAGACGACGAAGTCCGGTTTGAAGTTTGCTTCCTCTTCCGGCGTCGGTTTGATGAACATGTTGCGGACGAAATGAGCCTGCCATGCAACTTCCACGATGAAGCGGACAGCCATGCGCGTGTCCTTGTTGGCGCCGCAGAAACCATCGACGACGAACAGGCGCTTGTTGGAGAGCTCCTTCTTCGCGATGTCCTTTACAGCCTTCCAGGCTTCCTTGGAAGCTCTGTGGTTATCGTTGTGATATTCTTCAGAATCCCACCATACCGTGTCATGGGAGATCTCATCATCAACAATGAATTTATCTTTCGGAGAACGGCCCGTAAAGATACCGGTCTTAACATCAACGGCGCCAAGTTCAGAAACCTGACCTTTTTCATAGCCCGTGAGGCCTTCTTTGGTCTCTTCCTCGAACAACGTCTTGTAAGAAGGATTGTAGAGGATTTCCGTTACGCCCGTGATTCCATACTGACTAAGATCGATGTTTGCCATTTGCTGTCAACCTCTTTCATCAAAATCTGGTTTTTCAACCTATTGAGAGATATTTCACATTCGTCTTTCTTGTGTGAACCCTCAACTCAAGTATTATATTAACTTATCCATTCATAAATGTCAAATATTTATTTCACCTGCTTTTTAATGTTTTATTTATTGCTATTATTTTGCTTTATTTACTGTTTTTTAATAGGGAGAGCGATAAAATGCGAAATTCCGCAAAATCTTGTCCAAGGACCTCTTCCGCCCCTTCGGGGCACCTTCCCCGTGCGCGGGGAAGGCATTGCGTTGAGGCGCATTCATGCAAAAAAGGCCGGCCGTGGTTGCCCACGGCTGGCCGCTTGTTCAGCTGTTCTTCTTTTCGGCAAAGCGCAGCACGGACTGCTCCATCCCTTCCGGCGTGCAGGTGCCGTCGTGACGGATCTCCTTGTTGCGCAGAGACGCGAGCCCCTCGGGGATCTTCGTGCCGCTCACGGCGGCGAGGCGGTCGAGCAGCGCAAACTCGTCGAGCCCCCCGGTCTTCTCGCCGAGCGCCTCGAGCACGCTGCCGTTGAATTTATACGGGCTCGCCGTCGACACGACGACCATGTGATGCGCGTCGCCCGTTTCCTTCTGATAATGCTCGGCCACGCGCCAGGCCACGGCCGTATGCGGATCGGCAACATAGTGCTCCTTGGCAAAGACCTCGCCGATGCAGGCCTTCGTGTCCTCGTCAGACGTCCAGTCGGCCCAGAAGACCTGCTGGATCTTCGCGAGGAGGTCCGCATCGATCTCATAGCGTCCCGTCTCGCGCAGCTGCTGCATCCAGCCGGCGACCTTTTGCGTATCATTCGTCATATGGTAGAGCAGGCGCTCGAGGTTGCTCGAGATCAGGATATCCATCGACGGCGAGATCGTCTTGTAGAAATCGCGGTTGCGGTCGTAGACGCCCGTGCGCAGGAAATCCGTCAGCACGTTGTTCGTGTTCGATGCGCAGACGAGCTTATGCACGGGCAGACCCATGCACTTCGCGTAGAAGCCCGCGAGGATGTCGCCGAAATTGCCCGTCGGCACCGTGAAATCGATTTCCTCGCCCGCCTCGATGCGGCCGGCGGCCAGGAGGTCGGCATAAGTGCTGAAATAGTAGACGATCTGCGGCACGAGGCGGCCCCAGTTGATGGAATTGGCCGACGAAAGGCGGATGCCCGCCTCCTGCAGTTCATCGTTGAACGGGCGATCGCCGAAGATCTGCTTGACGCCGCTCTGCGCGTCGTCGAAATTGCCGCGCACAGCCGTGACGTTGACATTCGTCCCCTCCTGCGTCAGCATCTGCAGGCGCTGGATGCGGCTGACGCCGCCCTCGGGGTAGAAGACCATGATCTTGATCTGCGGGACGTCGCGGAAGCCCTCGAGCGCGGCCTTGCCCGTGTCGCCCGACGTCGCGACGAGGATCAGCACCTCATCCTTTGTGCCCGTCTTCTTGAGCGCCGTGCTCATGAGCTGCGGCAGGAGCTGCAGGGCCATGTCCTTGAAGGCGCTCGTCGGGCCATGCCAGAGCTCGAGCACGCTCGTCGCGCCACAGGCCGCAACGGGCGCGCGCTTTGCCGCATCGAAGCGGCCGTTGTTGTAGGCACGCTCCACGCAGCCCTCGATCTCCTCCGCCGTATAATCCGTGAGGAACAGCGAGAGCACGGCCTTGGCGCGCTCTTCATAGGAAAGCGGCTGCAGGCCGCGGATGAAATCCAGCGTGACGGCAGGGATGCTCTCGGGTACAAACAGGCCCCCATCCTCCGCGAGGCCGTCGATGATGGCCTGCGCCGAAGCGCGCGATGCTGCATTTCCTCTGGTACTCTTGTAGTTCAACACAATCTCCTCCTGCCAGCGCCCCCGCGGGACACTTTGATATTTGATAATAAAACGAACTATGTTAAAATGGAAAAAGGTTCCCCACTCGTCATCTCGTTTTTGACATTATACCATAGATTGCGCGCAAATCCTATAGAAATTGTTAAATTGTCAGCGCAGAAAATACGCAGTTTCATTTTTGTTACACAAAAAGCGTTATTTCTTCAATAATATTGCGCTTTTGTAATCATCAGAGACACGGAAAGGGTGTTGAATTTGTTGAACATTGCCATGGCACAGATGGAGGTCATTCCTGGCCATCCCGACGAGAACACACAGCGCATCCTCGCCTTTATCGACGAGGCCCGCCAAAAGCACGCCGACATCGTCATCTTCCCCGAGATGGCTGTCCCCGGCTACTTCCTGGGCGATACCTGGGAGCAGCCCGCGTTCCTGCGCGACTGCGAGAGCTACGGGCAGGACATCATCGCGGCCTCTACGGGCATCACCGTCATGTTCGGCAATGTGGCCGTTGACTGGCAGAAGAAGAACAACGACGGCCGCGTGCGCAAGTACAACGCGTTCTTCATCGCACAGGACGGGCAGCTCGTACAGCCCGACAACATGCCGTACCCCTACACCATCAAGACGCTCATGCCGAATTACCGCGAATTCGACGACACGCGCCATTTCTTCAGCCTGCAGAAGCTCGCGCGCGAACTCGGCACGACGCCGCAGAAGCTGCTCTCGCCCGTGAGCCTCAAGATTCGCGGCCGGCGCTTTGAAGTCGGCTGCCTGCTCTGCGAGGACGGCTGGAGCGACGACTACGAACTTGCACCGCTCAAGATCCTGGAAGAGGATGCCATCGACTTCTACGTCAACATCTCGGCTTCCCCCTACACGCTCGGCAAGAACGACAAGCGCAACCGCGTCTTCGGCCGCCAGGCGAAGGATGCCGGCGCACCGCTTTTCTACGTCAACTGCATCGGCCTGCAGAACAACGGCAAGACCGTCTACACCTTCGACGGCTCGAGCACGGCCTACTCGGGCAGGGGCGACGTCGTCTACACGGCGCCAGAGTACAAGGAAGACCTCAGGATCCTGCCGCTTGATGGCCTCAAGGATATGCCCGCAGCCCCCGTACCCGAAGAACCCGATATCGCGCATATCTACCGCGCGCTGCATTACGGCGTCGGCCATTTTCTCCAGAACATCCACATGAAGAAACTCGTCATCGGCATCTCGGGCGGCATCGATTCGGCCGTGGCCGCCGCGCTCTACGCGAAGGTCGTGGGTCCCGAAAATCTCCTGCTCGTCAACATGCCGAGCGTCTACAATTCCGCGACGACGAAGGGGCTGTCGCAGCAGCTCGCGGAGAATCTCGGCTGCCAGTACATGATCGTGCCGATCCAGAAATCCGTCGATCACACGATCAGGCAGCTCGAGGAAACGCCGATGACGCTGCTCGGCGACGGCAGCAAGTCGTATCTCAAAGTCTCATCCTTCGTCGCCGAGAACATCCAGGCGCGCGACCGCAGTGCGCGCGTGCTCGCAGGAGCGGCTGCGGCGTTCGGCGGCGGCTTCACCTGCAATGCCAACAAGGCCGAGACAACCGTCGGCTACTCGACGCTCTACGGCGATCAGTCGGGCTTCCTCGCCGCGCTCGCTGACCTCTGGAAATACCAGGTCTATGCGCTCGCCCACTACATGAACGACGTCGTCTACGGCCGCGAGGTCGTGCCGCAGGGCATCATCGACATCGTGCCGTCGGCCGAGCTTTCCTCGGCGCAGAACGTCGACGAGGGCAAGGGCGACCCCATCAAGTACCCGTATCACGACTACCTGTTCCGCTCCTTCATCGAGCGCTGGCAGAAGGCCACACCGGAGGACCTCTTAACCTGGTACGAAGAGGGTACGGTCGAGAAGAATCTCGGCTGTGAGGAAGGCCTCGTGGCCAAATACTTCCCGACGGCCGCCGACTTCATCAGCGATCTTGAGCGCTGGTGGAACCTCTTCTGCGGCATGGCCGTCGCCAAGCGCATCCAGGCGCCGCCGGTCCTCGCCGTGAGCCGCCGCGCCTACGGCTTCGACCACCGCGAGGCGCAGAACGGCGCTTACTACACGCGCCGCTACCGCGAGCTCAAGAAAAAACTGCTGCAGGAATAAGCGGCGACAAGCACATACAGGCCTGCCCCGGCGGGGCAGATTGTCACCAGATGGACGCTCTCAGCCGAGGGCGTCCATTGTCGTAAGCAGGGGCAGCATGACGGCGAGCACGAAGAAAAAGATCATGGCGCCGACGACGAGCGTCAGCACGGGCTCGACGAGGACCTCGAGGCGGCGCAGCCTCTCCTCATAACAGAAGCGCGCAAGGCCGGCGCCGCGCTGCATCATCTCCTCGAGGCGGCCGGCCGCTTCGCCTGACCGCAGCAGGGCCATGAGAAAGGACGGCAGCATGGCGCCGCGAAGCGCAGCCGTCAGCGGCTTGCCGCGGCGCAGGCGCGCGTGAGCCCGCTGCAGCGAGAGGCGCAGGAACGCATTGCGGGGGGCTTCCATCGCCAGGGCAAGCGCGCGGTCCAGGGGCACGCCGTGATGCAGCAGGACGGCGAGCAGCGACAGAATGGTCTGCCACTCGCCATAGCGGAGCAATGTGCCGAAGAACGGCAGGCCAAGGAGCAGGCGGTCGAGCCTTTGACTCAGCCCCGGACGCGAAAACAGCCAGCCGAAAAAGACGCAGCTGACGGCAAAAAGCGCTGCCGTGGCCGCGCCGTGCTGCTGCAGGAAAGCCGAGAGCGCGAGCAGCACGCGCGTGGGCCAGGGAAGCTCGGCCGCGAGACTCGTGAGCAGCGCGGCAAAGGCCGGCAGCAAAAAGACGGTCATGAGCATGCCGGCTAGAAGCGTCACAAAAAACAGCAGCACGGGATATGCCATGGCCGCGCGGAGCTTCGCGCGCGTCTTCATCGCAAGTTCCATATGGTCCGCGAGTTCCGGCAGGATGGAGGCAAGGGCGCCGCCCGCCTCGCCCAGCGCGATGAGCTGGCAGACACTGTGCGGGAAGACCGCCGGGTATGCTGAAAGTGCCGCCGAAAGGGATGTTCCCGCCAGCACCTGCCCGCGCAAAGCACCGACCATCTCCTCATAACCATCGCGGCGCCCGTCTCCAGCCTGCATGGCGCCGAGTGCCTCGTGCAGCGGCAGCCCGGCGGACGTCAGCAGGGCGAACTGGCGCAAAAAGAGCACACAGGCCCGCCGCCCCGATGGCAGGCGCCGCGAAAAGACGGGATGGGCGCACGCAGATGCGAGCAGGCGGCGCAGGCCAGGCAGGGTCTCCTTCCTCTCCGCCTGCTCCAGCGGGGTCAGAGAGGCCACCCAGAGCCCGCGCTGCCGGATCTCACGGGCAGCCTCACGGCGCGAAGCAGCTTCGACGTCGCCAGCAAAGTGCTCGCCCGTGCGGCTTCTCGCCTCATACGAAAAATGTGCCACCTGTCATCCCTCCTTCCCGCTCTCCCCGTTCTTCGCGCTGGTACCGTTCACGCGTCTTTGCCGTGATGCGCCCCTCCTGATAAAGCTGCGCGACGGCACGTTCCATCGTCTGCATGCCCGCTTGCTGGCAGCGCATCATGACGGAAGGCAGCTGCTCGTATTTGCCCTGACGGATCAGGCTGCAGACTGAAAGCTCGCGCAGGAGCACCTCGACGGCCGCCACGCGCCCGCCGCCGCTTGCCGGCAGCAGCTTCTGCGCGAGCACGGCCTGCAGGACTCTTGCGACCTGCTCGCGCACGCAGGCGCGTTCCTCCTGTTCATAGAAGGATTCGATGCGCGCGGGAGCCTCGGCTGCCAGACGTGTGTGCAGCGTACCGAAGACGAGCATGCCGCTCTCCGCCGCCATCAGCGCGGTCGTCAGCGCCGCGCGGTCGCGCAGCTCCCCGACGAGCAGGACATCCGGCATCTCGCGCAGCGCACTGCGCAGTGCCGCGGGAAATGAGCAAAAATCCCGCCCGAGCTCGCGCTGATTGATGAGCGACCTTGCCGGCGTGAAAACGTATTCGACAGGATCCTCAAGCGTCAGGATGTGGCGCGCCTCATTCTGGTTGATCGCGTCGAGACAGGCCGCGAGCGTCGTCGTCTTGCCGGAGCCCGTGGGCCCGCAGACGAGCACGAGGCCGCTCGTGAGGGCAAGGATGCGGGCAAGCGCCGTCCGCGCGGGCAGATTGAGCGTCGCAAGGCTTGGGACCGCAGGCGGCAGGAAGCGCAGGACGGCCGCGGGCTCTCCCCTTTGCCAGAAGGCGTTGCCGCGCAGCCGCCAGGAACCGTGAGAAAAGGCAAAGTCCACCTCCTCGCGCGCCTGCAGCCGCATGAGGCTTGACGCGCCCAATTTCTCCTCGAGCCAGGCGAGAAGCGCGGAGCTTTCGACGCGTTCCGCCCCGAAGGGCATGAGCTGGCCATCCACACGCAGCCAGACGCGCTGGCCGGCCGTCAGGTAGAGGTCCGAAGCCTTTTGGCGGCAGCCTGCCGCCAGGGCCTCATGAAAGAGCGCTGCCATCGCCATAGAGCACCCTCCTGACTTCTGAAAGCGACGTGATCCCCTGCAGGGCCTTCTGCCTGCCGTCCTGCCAGAGGCTTGCAAGCCCCTTGGACACGGCCAGCCGGCGGAGCTTCGCACGCGGCCACTGCTGCAGGATGCCGGCGCGCAATTCCTCATCGATGAGCAACACCTCGCTCACCACCGTGCGCCCGCGATATCCCGTGCCGCCGCAGGCTGCACAGCCTGTGCCGCAGGCAAGCTTTATCCCCGGCTGCCAGGCCTCCTGCAGCAGCGCGGCTTCCCTCGAGCCCGCCGGCACCTCCTGCCAGCGCCGGCACGCGGGGCAGATGCGCCGCACGAGCCGCTGCGCCACGACGCCGCTCAGAGTCGCCGCGAGCAGATACGCGGGCACGCCCATCTCGAGGAAGCGGTAGATGGCCGATACCGTGTCCTCCGTATGAAGCGTCGTCATGAGGAGATGCCCCGTCAAGGCAATGCGCACGGCCATGGCTGCCGTCTCCTCATCGCGGATCTCACCCAGGAGGATGCCCGTGACATCCTGGCGCAGGATGGCCTTGAGTCCCGCGAGGAAGGTCAGGCCGGCCTTCTCGTGAATTTCCACCTGATTGATGCCGGGCAGCAGGCGCTCGACGGGGTCCTCGAGCGTCACGAGGTTGTGCGCATCGTCGTTGAGCTCGCTGAGCGCCGCGTAGAGCGTGGAGGTCTTGCCCGAATTGACGGGCCCGCAGAGCACGACGAGCCCCGCGGGACGGTGTATGAGGCGGCGGAGACCGGCGAGATGAGCCTTGGAAAAGCCCAGCTCGCCGAGCGCCAGCCCCTGCTGGCGGCCGCGCAGGAGGCGCAGCACGAGCACCTCCCCATGCGCCGCAGGCAGTGAGGATACGCGCAGGTCGATGTCATCCCGGTAGTGAATGTGGCCGTCCTGCGGCCGCTGCTGCTGTGCGATGTCCATGCCGGCCATCACCTTGAGGCGGGAGACGAGCGGCGGCATCAGCACGAGCGGCAGGCGGCCCGCCTCCCCGAGCAGGCCGTCACACCGGACGCGCAGCCGCAGCTCCCCTGCCTGCGGCTCCAGATGCAGGTCACTCGCGCCGCAGGCAATGGCCTCATCGAGCAGGAAATCCGCGAGCCGCACGATGCCCGCCCGTTCCTGCCGCCCTGCCGGCTGCGCCGCCCGCCGTTCCTCGCGCAGTACCTGCCCCGCAAGGATGCGCAGCGATTCAAATGGCCGTTTTCCCATAAGACACCCTCCTCATCTGTTTTTCTGTATATCACACGAGAACAATGACTTATGATATCCCTTCGACACGCACATGCCGTTCTCCTGCCGAAGGTTCCTGCGGCAAAACGGGGCAGCAAAAAAGGGCGCTTCCCAGCACGGGAAACACCCTCTCAAAATCAGATTGCATGGCTCACGCAAAGAACCGCCTGTCACTTGGCACTCACGGGGCGGCTGAAGCGGTAGCCCACGCCGCGCACCGTCTCGATGGCATCACCAAGCGCCGCATCGTGCGGCGCGAGCTTGGCGCGCAGATGGCGGATGTGGACATCGACCGTGCGCGTGTCGCCGTAGTACTCATAGCCCCAGATGCGCTCGAGCAGCTCGTCGCGCGAAAAGGCGCGGCCGGGATTCGTCACGAGCAGCTTCAGGAGTTCGTACTCCTTCGGCGTCAGCGTGAGCAGATGGTCGTGAACCCAGGCCTGATACGAGGAAAAATCCATGCGCAGGCCGCCGCTCTGCAGGACATCCTCCTTCGGCGGGGCGTCGTGGCTCGAACGACGCAGCACGGCCTTGATGCGGGCCATGAGCTCGCGCATCGAGAAGGGCTTGACGACGTAATCATCGGCGCCGAGCTCGAGGCCGAGTACCTTGTCGATTTCCTCCGCCTTGGCCGTCAGCATGATGACGGAGATGCTCGCGGTCCGTTCATCGGCCTTGAGCCGCCGGCAGACCGTCAGGCCGTCGACTTCCGGCAGCATGAGGTCGAGCAGGATGAGATCCATGCCGGGCGCGAGCTTCAGAGCCTGCCGCCCATCGGCAGCCGTTATGACCTCATAGCCGTTCTTCTTCAAATTGAATTCCAAAAGCTCCCGTATCGACGATTCGTCATCCACCACGAGGATCCGCATACTATCTTCCACCTTTCTGCCAGCCAGCCCGTTTCATCACAGCGCTCTGCCCTCAATCGTAATAGTGCTCGCTGAGATCGATGAGATTGTCGCGCAGCTGACGCACGAAATCCCAGCGGTTGAGCTGGTCGGCTCCGACGGAGAAGGCATAGCCGCCGCGTGTCCAGTAGGCCACGAATGAATCGCTGGCGAGCTCCGCGATTTGCACCTGTGTCGCGCCGAGCTGCTGCGTCTGCCAGGAAGCACCGTAGACGCCGCTGAGCACTTCCGCGTTCATGTCGTCGCTCAAGAGAGCCGTGCGCACGACGAAACGCGCGCGTTTCTCTTCCTGACCGTAGCGCGACGTGTAGTGGAGCTCCGCCGTCGTCCCGCCGATGATGTAGCGGCCCGTGAGCTCGAGGCCCGAGCTCAGCGGGAAATAGAGCGGATGGAAGGACAGCTCTTCGACCATGGCCGCATAGGAATCGTACGGCACCATGGGATTCGGGATTTCCGAAGAAGCGACCGCTCCCGATTCCTCAGCATCAGGTGCCGATTCCTCAGCGGCAGCCGCCGTCCCGGAGGAAGCCGTCTCAGCCGCCTGGAGCTCTGCGTCAGCGGGAGCTTCCGTCTGCGCGGCCGCCTCCGCTTCCGTTGCGGCAGGAGCCGTCTTGGCGGCTGCTTCCTGCGCTGCCGGTGCCGCCATCTGAGCAGCCTCCATATCGGCACTTGCAGCCCCGGCCTGACCGGAGCCTGCGAGCAGGCAGCCCGCCGCTGCCAGAGCCAGCCATTTCTGTTTCCCACTCATGAAATTCACGAAAAATCCCCCTGTCCATAAAATCCTTTTATCATTACTACAAATTATATTACAAAGCTCTATCTGAGGCAATGCCTTCCGCGCCTGCCATCCCATCCTGACGGCTCTGCCGGGCCTGCTGCCACTGGTCGAGTTCAGCGTCCGCCTGCGCGCGGACGACGGTCCAGACGCTGTTGACATAGGCACCCATGAGGGCCTTGCCGTTTGCATCGGGGTGCAGGCCGTCGAGCGCGTACTCCGTCGGCAGTACACCGTCTGGCGCTTCGATGGCCAGGGCCATATCGATGTGGACCTGCGTGCGGATGTAATCGTTGACGGTGTCAAAGCGGTCCTGCCAGTCGTCAGCCGTCGGCTCGGCAAAGACGTGCTGGATGTTGTCGGGATGGATTGGCGGCAGCGTCAACAGGATGGGCCGGATGCCATGCGCAAGGCACATCTGGCGCATCGCCTCGAGGTCTGAGATCACGGCATCCGTGTCCTCGCCAGCGCGCAGGCTGTTGCTGCCCGTCATGATCAGCAGGTACTGCGGGTGAAACGGCAGCACATCACGCTCGAAGCGCGCGCGCGTCATGCCGCTCGTATCGCCGCTTTCCGAGAGGTTAATCGTATCAAAGTCCAGGTAATGCAGCCAGCTGAAATGGAAATCCGCCGGGCTGTAGGAGAAATGGCCGCCGCCATGACTGATGCTGTCGCCGAGCACCGCGACCTGCCAGTCATCAGAGGGCGCGGTGCGGAAGGAACGCACGGCCGACCACTCGCCGAGCGGCGCCCCCTCGGCATCGAAGGCATGGACGCGCCAGTAAAACGGCGTATCGCCGTAATGCGGCTCGGGGTCGTAAATCTCGGCCATCGTGGAGGAAAGCAGCTCGATGGGCTCGGCCTCGAGATGTTCCTCGGGATTCTCGTTGTAGATGGCCACTTCATAGCTCGCCGCATTCGACTGGCCAACCCAGGCGTAGACGGGATAGAGCAGCGTCTCCCCGCGCCGCCCGCCGAACTCCGAAGTCAGGACGGGCGCCTGCATTGGCGGCAGGTCCGGAGACGTGTAAAGAGCAGCGAGTCCGCTGAACGGCGTGTATGGCGTGCCGTTGAAATCAATGGCCCGCACGCGCCAGTAAAGCGGCTCGCTGCCGAGCAATTCACCCGCGATTTCCTGCAGTGGCGGATTGTAGCGGTTCTGATAGATGGCGCGCGTGCGGAAGATGGCTTCCGGCGACTCCTTCGCCTCCGACAAATGCTCGGGACAGTGGTCGAAGATCTCCATCTCGTAGCTCACGGCCTCCTCGTCCGAATCCCAGGTCAGGATGGGCGAAAACGAAACGGGCGTCGCGGCCGTCGTCGTGCTGAGGCCTGCTGGCGGTGGCGTCAGGAGGCGCGACGAAGCCTCCTGGCGCGGCCAGCAGAGCAGGGTCCCCGCCACGACGAGCACGAGGACGAGCAGCAGGCCAAGGAAGTGCGGAAAATGCGGCAAATGCGGCAAAAAGGAACGGCGCGCACGGCGCCCGGCACGTTTTTCTTTCATGGCGGTCCACCTCTCTTTACGAAAGAATTCAGAGCAGGCATCTTCTTGATGCTCCGCTTCATGGTGAGATTATAGCACAGAACATCCGCGCTGCACAATGTCAGCGCCGGAGGGTCCCCCTTTCCTTCCCAATTACAGGGATGTGATTTATAATAAAGAGTGAATTCATCTTTAAAGAAACCAGTGAGGATTATGATGCAGGCAGACAAGCATTTCATGCTGATCAAGAATCAGCGCGTTGAAGCCAATACGAAACTATCCGAAAAAGCCAAGCTGCGGCTCAGCAAGTCGAAAGCCGACAATACGCTCAAAGCCTACCGGGCCGACTGGCGCGATTTTGCCGCGTGGTGCGCCTACCACGGGGAACGCGACCTGCCGGCCGCGCCCGAGACGATCGTCAACTATCTCAACGACCTGGCCGACGACGCCAAGGCCAACACGGTCGCACGGCGCGTCACGGCCATCTCGGAGAACCACGTGGCCGCGGGCTACCAAGGCGAGCGCAACCCGGCCAAGAGCAGCCTCGTGCGCGCGGCGATGGAGGCCATCCGCCGCGAGAAGGGCACGTTCCAGCAGGGCAAGACCCCAATCCTGCTCGAGACGCTCCAAGTGCTCGCGGACTGCTTCGACGATACCATCGTCTCGCTGCGCGACCGCGCGCTCATCTTCCTGGGCTTTGCCGGAGCCTTCCGCCGCTCTGAGCTCGTAGCCATCCAAATCGAGCACCTGACCTTCACGAGCGAAGGCCTCATGATTCTCGTACCGCAGTCCAAGAGCGATCAGCTCGGCCGCGGCTCGACGATCGCCGTCCCCTACGCCCCCGATCCGTCCATCTGCGCGGTGCGCGCCGTGCAGGCATGGCTCGCGGCCGCCAACATCCACCGCGGCCCCCTCTTTCGTCCGTTCACGCGCGCCCACACGCTGCGCGACAGCCAGCTCTCCGACAAATCCGTCGCGCTCATCATCAAGAAATACGCGAAGCTCGCGGGCTTCAACCCCGACACCTTCGCCGGCCACAGCCTGCGCCGCGGCTTCGCGACGAGCGCGGCCCAGCACGACGTCGACGCGCTGACCATCATGCGCCAGACGCGCCACCACTCAGAAAAAATGGTGCACCGCTATATCGAGCAGGGCAACATCTTCAAGGAAAACCCGCTGAATAAAATGTACAAAAAATAAAAAGGAAGGCAAAAGGGCTGCCGCATTTTCATGCAGCAGCCCCTTTTTGCGTTTCAGCGCCGACAGCTCATGACGGCGCGTTTTTTTACAGTACGGCCTTGTGGCTCAGATTGATGCGGCCCTTGTCGTCGATCTCGACGACCTTGACCTGCAGCTGATCGCCGACCTGCACGACATCCTCGACCTTTTCGACGCGGTGTTTCGCGAGCTGGGAGATGTGGCAGAGGCCCTCCTTGCCCGGCAGCACCTCGACGAATGCACCGAACTTCATGAGGCGCGTAACGCGGCCCGTGTAGACCTGACCGACCTCGACCTCGCGCACGATATCCTCGATCATCTGCTTGGCCTTCTTCATGCCCTCGGCATTCACCGACGAAATGAAGATATTGCCGTCCTCGTGGATGTCGATCTCCACGCCCGTCTCATCGATGATCTTCTTGACGACCTTGCCGCCCGTACCGATGACATCGCGGATCTTGTCCGTCTTGATCTTGATTGTCTCAACGCGCGGTGCATACGGCGAGAGATCCGCCGCCGGCTTGTCGATGCACTCAAGCATCTTGCCGAGGATGAACGCGCGGCCGCGCTTGGCCTGCTGCAAAGCAGCCGAGAGAATCTCGCGCGACAGACCGTCGACCTTGATATCCATCTGGATGGCCGTGATGCCTTCCGTCGTACCGGCGACCTTGAAATCCATGTCGCCAAGCGCATCTTCCATGCCCTGGATATCCGTGAGGATCGTGTACTTGTCCCCTTCCTTGACGAGGCCCATGGCGACGCCCGAAACCGGACGCTTGATGGGTACGCCGGCATTCATCAGCGAGAGCGTGCTGCCGCAGACCGAACCCATCGAGCTCGAACCGTTCGACTCGAGCACCTCCGAGACGAGGCGGATCGTGTACGGGAATTCCTCGACGGATGGGATGACCGGCACGAGCGCGCGCTCCGCGAGGGCGCCGTGGCCGATCTCGCGGCGGCCCGGGCTGCGCATCGGACGCGCTTCGCCGACGCTGTAGCCAGGGAAGTTGTAGTGATGGATGTAATGCTTCGACGTCTCGGGTCCGAGGCCGTCGATGATCTGCTCATCGCCGAGCGAGCCGAGCGTCGTCACCGTGAGAATCTGCGTCTGGCCGCGCGTAAAGAGGCCGGAACCATGCGTGCGCGGCAGGAGGCCGACCTCGCACGAAACGGGGCGGACCTCGTCGACCTCACGGCCGTCCGGGCGGATCTTCTCATGCGTGATCATGTGGCGCACGACGGATTTCTCGAGGTCGTGGATGGCGATGGCAATCTCCTTGTCCATCTCCGGATAGAGCTCGAGGAAGTGTTCCATCGTATCCGTCGTGATCTCGGCGATATTTGCGTCGCGATTGAGCTTGTCCGCGTTGCGCACGGCGGCATCGAGACGCTCCTTCGCATAGTCGCGGATGGCCTCCTCCATCTCGTGCGGCACGAGGAAGAGCTTCGGCTCGCTCTTTTCCTTGCCGCAGGCAGCCTGGATATCCTGCTGGAACTCGACGAGGCGCTTGATCTCCTCGTGGCCGAACAGGATGGCGTCGAGGATGACATCCTCCGGCAGTTCATTCGCACCGGCCTCAACCATCATGACGGCATCGTGCGAGCCCGCGACCGTGAGGTTGAGCGTCGAAACCTTGCGCTGCTCCTCCGTCGGGTTGATGACGAACTCGTCGTCGACGCGGCCGACGCGCACGCCGGCAATCGGGCCCATGAACGGGATATCCGAAACCGTCAGGGCGCAGGACGCACCGATCATCGCGGCGAGCTCCGGCGCATTGTCCTGCTCGACCGAAAGGACCGTCGCGACGATCTGGACATCGTTGCGGAAGCCCTTCGGGAACAGCGGGCGGATTGGGCGGTCAATGAGGCGCGCGCAGAGGATGGCGTCACTCGACGGACGGCCCTCGCGCTTGATGAAGCCGCCCGGAATCTTGCCGGCAGCGTACATCTTTTCCTCATAATCAACCGTCAGCGGGAAGAAATCCACGCCCTCGCGCGGCTCGGATGAAGCCGTGGCCGTGACAAGCACGACCGTGTCGCCATAGCGCACCAGCACAGCACCATTGGCCTGCTTGGCAAGCTGGCCGTTCTCGATGACCAGCTTGCGGCCGCCGAGCTCTGTTTCAAAACGATGCATACGAACAATACCTCCTCAAATCTCTCTATCTGTTGAATGAAAACATCTCTTTATCGCATCTTGGATAACCCAGTCAAGCAAACATGCTTCCGATTTTTCAGTCTTTCCGATCCGGCATTTCAGCCAGAAAAAAAAGCGGGATTGCTCCCGCTTTCCGCTTCAGGATCGCCTGCCAGCAATCAACGCTCAACCGTGGAACGCAGACCGAGCTTCGCGATGATCGAACGATAACGCTCAATGTCCGTCTTATAGAGGTAGCTGAGCAGACGGCGGCGATGGCCGACCATCTTCAGCAAACCGCGACGGGAATGATGATCCTTCTTGTGCTCTTTCAGATGCTCCGTCAGATACTGGATACGGGCCGTGAGAACAGCAATCTGTACTTCCGGCGAACCCGTGTCACCCTCGTGAACGGCATACTTCTGCATGATTTCCTGTTTTGCTTCCTGAGTCAGCATGTTTGTTTTCCTCCTAGTCTTTCGTAAAACCTCCATCAGCCAAGAAAACGTCGGAGTTCTTCGCTATCTGGGCTGAGGTCTGCGCCTTTGCGGCACTTAAGATAGTATATCACATGGCTTGGCGCCTTGTAAAGCAAAAGCTTAGCGGCGCTGCCAGATTTTTTGGGCCTGCCGGCGGTCGTCGTACATCTTGCGGACGAGCTGGTCGACGGACGCAAACTTCTCCTCCTCGCGGATCTTGGCGAGAAACTGGACCTCGAGAAGCCTGTCGTAGAGGTCACCTGAGAAATCCTCGAGATGCACCTCGAGCCGGCGGTTGCAGCCCTCAAACGTCGGGTTGTCACCGATGTTGGCGAGGCCGAGGTATTCGCCGTCCCCGTAAAGAACGCGCGTCGCGTAGACGCCGTTCGGCAGCATGACCTGTGCGTCGGTGATGGCGAGATTGGCTGTCGGGAAGCCCAGCGTCCGGCCGCGGCGCTCGCCGTGGATGACGCGGTCGAGCACCGTGAACGGGCGGCCGAGGCACGCACGGGCCTCATCGAGCCTGCCCTGCTGCAAGAGGGCGCGGATGCGCGTGCTGCTGACCGTGCGCCCGCCTAAAAGGACGGCCGGGCAGACCTCCGCCTCGAAGCCATACGCTTCGGCATCACGCAGGAGCATGCGGTGCGTGCCCTTGCCGCGGCTGCCGAATGTGTAGTTTGGCCCCGTCACGACGCAGCGCGGCGCGAAATAGTCGCGCAGCATCGCGAGAAAGGCCTCGGGGCTGCGCTGTGCGAGCTGCTTTGTGAAGGGCACGGCCATCAGTATATCGACGCCGAGCTCTGCGATGAGGCGGCTGCGCAGCAGACTGCTACCGATCTGCGGCGGCAGGTCACGCGGAGAAAGCACCGAAAGCGGATGGTTGCTGAAGGTGAAGACCATGGCCCTGCCGCCCTGCTCATGCGCGAGCTCCACGGCCCGCCGGATGATGCTCTGATGGCCGATATGGACCCCGTCGAACATGCCGAGTGCAATGACGAGGCGCGGATACGCCGCGCGGAGGTCGATAAGCCGCGAATAAATTTGCATGGAAACCTCCTGATACGATTCGATACGATGCGAGAGACGTGCTCAGCGGCTCATGACCTTGGCCGGCACGATCTCCTGGCGCTTGCGGTCGTAGCGGCCGATGCCGAGGAACTGCCCCGCGCTGTAGACGCGCAGCGTGTCCGTCTCGGGCACATGGCGACGCTCGCCTGTGCCGAGCCCGTTGCGAAATGCCTTCTCGCGCTCGGGCGCCAGGTCGTAGCGCTCGAGGTGATTGAGATACGCTGCGGGTTCGAGCAGTGCGCTCTCGCCCTTTGCGGCCAGTTCTTCAAGCGTCAGCGTGTCGGCGAGCGAAAAGTCGCCGACACGGCTGCGCACGAGGAAGGTCATGGTCGCCGGCAGTCCGAGCGCCGCGCCGATATCGGTGCAGAGGCTGCGGATGTACGTGCCCTTCGAGCACGAAACATCGATGAGCACGCGCCGCTTCTCGGGCTCATACGCGAGCAGGCCAATGGCGTGAACCGTGACCTCGCGCGCGGGAATCTCGACATCGCGGCCCGCGCGCAAAAGGTCGCAAGCGCGCCGGCCGTTGATCTTGATGGCTGAATGCGCGGGCGGTACCTGGCGGATGCGTCCCGTGAAGGAACGAAGCACCTCGCCGATGGCCTCGCGCGCAGGCATCGCGAAGTCTTTCACCTCGTTGATGATTTCGCCCGTGTCGTCGCCGCTGTCCGTCGCGAAGCCGAAGGTCAGCTCCGCCCGGTACATCTTGTCGGCAAGCTCCAGGTATTCGATGAGACGCGCGGCCTGACCGACAGCGATTGGCAGGACGCCGGCCGCCGCGGGGTCGAGCGTGCCAGCATGGCCGACGCGCTTCATGTGCAGCACCTTGCGCACGGCGCCGATGACGTCATGCGAGGACATGCCGGGCGGTTTCAGGATGTTGAGAAAGCCGTCCATCAGTGCCCCTCCCCGCTCATGCCTGCCTTAAGCGCGGCCGCCTGCGGCAGATCACGGATGGCCTGCTCGATGGCCGCACAGATTGTCTTCTTTGCCTCGGCAAACGGCATGGAAAGCGTGCAGCCGGCCGCGCGGATATGGCCGCCGCCGCCGAACGAGAGCGCAATGGCGCTGACGTCCACGCCCTTCGAGCGCATGCTGACGCGGCAGAGCTTTTCTTCCTTCGCCTTGAGCACGACAGCCACATCGACACCCTCAACGACGCGGATGGCGCCGATGAAGCCCTCGGTAGCCTCCATGCGTGCCGTCGTCGCTTCGTCGAGGAAGATGCCGATGGCGCGTCCGTCCGCGAAGCGCTCGGCCATATTCACGGCCTCGGCCGTGTCCTTGACGACCTGATACGGCTTCTCTTCAAGGGCCTCGGAAATCTCGTTAGCCGTCACGCCGCATTCGAGCATCTCGGCGGCCGCGCGCATCGTGTGCGGCGTCGTGTTCGAGAACCGGAAGAATCCGGAATCCGTCGCGAGCCCCGTGTAGATGCACATCGCCGGTTCGCGCGTAAAGACGGCACCGAGCTCCTTTGCAAGGTCGTAGACGATTTCGGCCGTCGCCGCCCGCGTGTCGTCCACATATGTATATTCGGCTGCGCCGTTGTTCGTGCGATGATGATCGATATTGAGGACCGTTCCGGCCTTCGTGACCTCCGGCACGCGGCCGATGCGGTCCGGGGCCGTATCGAGGATAACGAGGAGATCCGCCTCGACGGATGCCTGTCCCTCCTCCGGTTTCCCAATAATATCATATCCCGGCAGCACCTTGAAGATGGCCGGGATATCATCATCGAGCAGAACAACAGCTTCCTTGCCCATGCCGTGCAGGATGTGCATGAGCCCGAGCGAGGAGCCGACGGCATCGCCGTCGGGATTCTCGTGGGCCGTGATGACCACCTTGTTGGCATGAGCCAGCATTGCTGCTGCTTCACTCAATGTCAGTTTCATATCAATTGTCTTCCTTTGCCTGGGATTCTGCCTGAGATTCCTGTGCCGCTGTCTCCTTCTGCTGCTCGTCCTTCTGGATCTTCAGCAGCAGCTCCTGGATGTGCGCGCTGTAGTCGAGCGACTTGTCGAGCGCGAAGGAGATTTCCGGCGTGAAGCGCAGGCGGATGCGCTGGCCGATTTCCCGACGGATGAATCCGAGGGAGCTCTGCAGCCCGGCCCAGCAATCCTTGACCTGTTTCTCACTGCCCATGAGGCTCACGTAAATCTTCGCCTCGCGAAGATCTCCGGTGCACTCCACGGATGTCACGGTCACGAACCCGATGCGCGGGTCCTTGAGTTCGCGCAGGATGATTTCAGAGATCTCCTGCTTCATAAGCTCCTGGACTTTCTCTACCCGAAGCTGGCTCATAGCTTACGCCTCCTCTGCTTTTTCGTATGGTATATATGGTACGGCTTCTGCCATGTGACAGGGAAAATCAATCGTTCTTCTCCGCCTTGGCCTTGGCCTTGGCTTCTTCCTCGCGCTTCTTGGCTGCAGCCTTGTTGGCCTCGGCAATCGTCGTCGCGATCTCTTCCATCGTGTAGGCCTCGATGATGTCGCCTTCCTTGAAGTCGCGGAAATCGACAATCGAGATGCCGCACTCATAGCCGGCATTGACTTCCTTGACCTCATCCTTGAAGCGGCGCAGCGAATCGATCTCGCCGTCGAAGATCTCGATGTTGTCGCGGATGATGCGGATCTTCGAGTTGTTGCAGATCTTGCCCTCGAGCACGTAAGAACCAGCGACGAGCGCCTTCGAGAACTTCATGACCTGGCGGATCTCGACGCGGCCCTGGATGACTTCCTTGTACTTCGGCTTGAGCATACCGCTCATGGCATCCTTGACGTCGTTGATGGCATCGTAGATGACGCGGTACGTGCGGATATCGATGTTCTCGGTATCGGCGAGCTTGCGCGCATTCGCATCCGGACGGACGTTGAACGCGATGATCAGCGCATTCGACGCCGAAGCCAGCATGACATCGGACTCGTTGACGGCACCGACGCCCGAATGGACGATGGAGACGCGGACCTCATCGTTCTTGTTGAGCTTGAGGAGCGAGCTCGAGAGTGCCTCGACGGAGCCCTGTACATCGGCCTTGATGACGATGTTGAGGTCCTTGATGTCGCCTTCCTGGATCTGATGGAAGAGGTCGTCAAGCGAAACCTTCTTGCTCTTGATGAGGTTGTTGCGCTTGCGCTCGATGCGGGCCTCGGCGATGGAGCGGGCCTGCTTCTCCTCGAGCGCTGCGAGGATATCGCCGGCTTCCGGCACGTCGTTGAGGCCGAGGATCTCGACCGGCACGGACGGGCCTGCCTTCTTGACGTTCTCGCCGCGGTCGTTGATCATCGCGCGGACCTTGCCGTACGTCGTGCCGCAGACGACGGAATCGCCGATGCGCAGCGTGCCGTTCTGGACGAGGACGGTTGCGACCGGGCCGCGGCCCTTGTCGAGCTTGGCCTCGACGATGACGCCGCGGGCGTCGCGGTTCGGGTTGGCCTTGAGCTCCTTGACCTCAGCGACGAGCAGGACCATCTCCAGGAGGTCGTCGATGCCGATCTGCTTCTTTGCGGAAACCGGCACCATGATCGTATCTCCGCCGTATTCCTCCGGCACGAGGCCCTGCTCCATGAGTTCCTGCTTCACGCGGTCCGGGTTGGCGCCGGGCTTATCGATCTTGTTGATGGCCACGATGATGGGGACATCAGCGGATTTCGCATGGTGGATGGCCTCGATGGTCTGCGGCATGACGCCGTCGTCAGCGGCGACGACGAGGATCGCGATATCCGTGATCTGGGCGCCGCGGGCACGCATGGCCGTGAAGGCCTCATGGCCCGGCGTGTCGAGGAAGACGATCTTCTTGCCCTTGCAGTTGACCTGGTAGGCACCGATGTGCTGCGTGATGCCGCCGGCCTCGTGCGTCTGCACGTGCGTGTTGCGGATGCAGTCGAGCAGCGACGTCTTGCCGTGGTCGACATGGCCCATGACCGTGACGACAGGCGGACGGAGCTTGAGGGATTTCGGATCATCTTCGATCTCCGGAATTTCCGTCGGATCGACATCAGGCGGCAGCTCCTCGCAGGTCACGCCGAATTCCGACGCGACGAGCGCCGCCGTATCGAAGTCGATTTCCTGGTTGATTGTCGCCATGACGCCCATCATGAAGAGCTTCTTGACGACTTCAGCGGCCGTGTAGCTCATCTTCGAGGCGAGGTCCTTGACGGCAATCGTCTCCGGCAGCTTGATGTGCTTCGGACGTGCGATCTCGACCTTCGGCGCCTGCTGGACATTGCCGCGGCGGTTGTTGCGGCCGCGCCCGTTGCGGCGGTCATTGCGGCCGTTGCGATTGTTCCGGTCGTTGCGGCCGCCGCGGTCGTTGCGCTCATTCTGGCGTCCGCGGCTGTTCCGGTCGTTGCGGCCGCCGCGGTTATTGCCGCCGGCGCTGTTTCCCGTGCGGCCATTGCTGTTGCCGCCGCTGCGGCTGCCGCCATTGCCGCCATTGCCGCCATTGCCGCCATTGCCGGATGCCGCCTTGGCACCGCGGTTCTGATTCTGGTTCTGGCTGTCGCGGTGCGAAGACTCGCGATGGCTGCCGGCAGCCGGTGCTGCAGCCTTTTCCTTCTTGTCCTTATGATGTGGTTGTCCCTGGCTGCTCTTCACGTTCTTAGCCTCCGGCTCATGTTTTGGCGCCGCTGGTGCCTTCTCTGCCTTCTTGTCCGTCGTATGTCTGGCGGCAAAGGCATTCTTCACTGCGTTGCGCTCATCATCACCGACACTGGAAAAGTTGTTGGCAGCCTTGAAATGGTTGCGCTTCAGGATATCCAGTATCACTTTGCTGTCTGTATGGAATTCTTTTGCCAATTCATAAACCCTGTATTTGGACATTAATCCACCCCCGATTATTGTTTCATGATTCCTCCATCAGCGACCAGCGTGCCCAGTTTCTTCGCAAAGCCTTCATCGAGAAGGGCTGCGACGGCACGATACGCTTTGCCGAGACACCCGCCGAGTTCTTCCCTCGTGAGTACCTCCTGATACGGAATCGCATATCGATCTGCTAGGATCTGATAATTTCGTTTTGTTTCTTCTGACGCATCCGCTGCCACGAGCAGCAGGCAGGCCTTGTGCTCCTTGACGGCCTTTTCGGTGGCAAACGCGCCGGAGACGATGCGTCCGGCCCGCTGTGCCATGCTCAAAAGGTTCGTGATGCGCTGTGTCTTATCCATCGCCATGGTCATTCCTCGCTCGCATGCACCTGGAGTTCGCGCTCCAGGAGCTCGTAAACGGCGGCATCGACCGGCGATTTGAAGGAACGCTCGAGACCGTGGCTCTTCTTCGCCTTGGCCAGGCATTCCGGATTGTTGCAGATATAGGCCCCGCGTCCCGGCTTCTTGCCCGTGAAATCCACGGAGAATTCGCCTTCGGGACTGCGCACGATGCGCACGAGCTCCTTCTTGGGACGGCTCGTCTGGCAGCCGAGGCACATCCGCTGCGGAATCTTCTTCACTTTCATGGTTCAACCTCTGCCGTGAAGGACTCCTCGCCCGTGACCTCGACCTCATTCATGTTCTCGTCGAGCACTTCGTCAGCGGCCTGGGACTCGCTCTTGATGTCGATCTTCCAGCCCGTGAGCTTGGCTGCGAGGCGCGCGTTCTGGCCTTCCTTGCCGATGGCCAGCGACAGCTGATAGTCCGGGACCACGACGCGGGAGACCTTCTCCGCCTCGTTGATGGCCACGGAAACGACCTTGGCCGGGCTCAGTGCATTGGCGATGAACTTGGCGGGATCGGCATTCCACTTGACGATATCGATTTTCTCGCTGCCGAGCTCATCGACGATGCCCTGCACGCGCATGCCGCGATGGCCGACGCACGAACCGACCGGATCAACCGACGGTTCGCTCGAGTAAACGGCGATCTTCGAGCGGTTGCCCGGCTCACGCGCCACGGATTTGATCTCGACGATGCCCTCGTGGATCTCCGGCACCTCGAGCTCGAAGAGGCGCTTGAGGAGGCCCGGATGCGTGCGCGATACGACAATCTGCGGGCCCTTGTTCGTCTTCTTGACCTCGACGACATACGCCTTGATGCGGTCGCCGTAGTTGTACGTCTCGCCCGGGATTTGCTCGGCCGGCGTCAGCACAGCTTCCGTCTTGCCGAGGTCGATGTAGACGTTGTGATTCTCGACGCGCTGCACGAGGCCCGTCAGGATGTCGCCCTCGCGGCTCATGAACTCCTCGTAGATAATGCCGCGCTCGGCCTCGCGGATGCGCTGCACGACGACCTGCTTGGCCGTCTGCGCAGCGATGCGGCCGAAGTTTGCCGGCGTCACCTCAATCTCGATGACGTCGCCGACCTCATAGTCCGGCTTGATCGTACGGGCCTGAGCGAGCGAGATCTCCGTGATCTCATCCTCGGGATCCTCGACCACCGTCTTGATCGCATAGACATGGTAATGACCCGTCTCGCGGGAAAGGGTGACGCGGACATTCTGCGCCGAGCCGAAATTGCGCTTGTACGCGGAGATCAGCGCGGCCTCGATGGCCTCGAACAGGACCTCTTCCTCAATGCCCTTCTCCTTGCCGAGCTCCCGCAGCGTCGTCAGGAATTCCTGACCATTGTCTTTTACCTTCGTCGTCTTTCTTGCCAAAATACATATCCTCCCAATAAAAGGGGGCCTGGCCCCCAGTATGATCAAAAATCAATGTGCAGGCGCACTTGTGCAGCATCCTTAAGCGGCAGCTTTTCCGTGCCGTCGAGCTCGAGGTTCTCCCCGTCGAAGCCCGTCAGGACGCCTGTGAGGCTCTTCTTGCCATCGCGCGGTGCAAACAGCGTGATGTCGACGGCCTTGCCCTCTTCGCGCACGAAGTCGCGCGGCTTGCGCAGGACGCGGTCGATACCCGGGGATGAAACCTCCAGGATATAGCTGTCGGCAATGACATTGCGCTTGTCCAGTTCGGCCTCGAGCTTTTCGCTGAGGTCCTGGCAATCCTCGATATCGATACCGCCCGGCTTGTCAATGTATACGCGCAGGTACCAGTCGTGCTCCTTGACGTATTCCACGTCGACCAGTTCAATCACGTCCTGGCCGGCCAGGAGGTCCTGCACGATTGCCTCCACAGCATCTTCAATCTGTTGTTTTGCCATAACATCCACCCCCAAGTAATTCGCTTGTTCTTTCCCGTGTGCCAGCCCTTTTGCATCAGCACATAAGATTAAAGAGTGGGCTCACAGCCCACTCTCTACTAAACACACTTAAATTAATTAACCATTTCATGATAGCATAAAACAAAAGTCTTGTAAATGCTTCCTTAAAAGTATTTTCATCTTCCTATGCCGGTTCAGACGAAGAGCGCGATCTGGTCGCTCTCGCTCATGCCGTCGAGGCAGCCATGCTGGCGCAGGATCTCGATGTTGGTCTTCGAGATGCCCGAACGGCGGCGCAGGTCCTCGATGGAGGTGAACATGCCGTCCTTGCGCGCCTCGACGATGCTCTGGGCCGCCTTCGTGCCCATGCCCGACAGTGAGGCGAGCGGCGGCAGCAGGGAATTCTCGAGAATGATGAATTTCTCGGCGTCCGAGCGGTAGAGGTCGACGTACTCGCAGCCAAAGCCGCGCAGGTAGAGCTCCCAGGCCAGCTGCAGGACGATGAGCGTCGCATTCTGCTTTGCGTCAAGCTTCTTCTCCCTGGCAATCGCCTCGAGCTCCGCGATCTGCTCTCCAACGTAGTCCTTGCCGCGCGCCACGACATTGGCGTCGAATTCAGCGGCACGGATTGAGAAATACGCGGCG
Source organism: Mitsuokella sp. AF33-22 (assembly GCF_003475755.1). Lineage (NCBI taxonomy): Bacteria > Bacillati > Bacillota > Negativicutes > Selenomonadales > Selenomonadaceae > Mitsuokella > Mitsuokella sp. AF33-22. The sequence continues at coordinate 88,417 of NZ_QRQA01000003.1, forward strand.
TAATACGCGAGCGGGTAATGCACCTTGCAGAAGGCGATGCGGTAGGCCATCATGACGTAGGCCGTCGCATGCGCGCGCGGGAAGAGGTATTTGATCTTCTGGCACGACTCGATGAACCACTCGGGGATGCCGCCCTTGCGCAAGGTCTCGACGACATCCGGCGCGATGCCCTTGCCCTTGCGGACCTTCTCCATCGTCTTGAAAGAGAGCAGCGGGTCGATGCCGTTGTGAATGAGGTACATCATGATGTCATCGCGCGCCGAGATGGCGTTCTTGATCGTGCACTGGCCGCTCCTTATGAGGTCCTGCGCGTTGCCGAGCCAGACGTCCGTGCCGTGCGAGAAGCCCGATATGCGCACGAGGTCCGAAAACACGTCGGGCTGCGTATCGTCGATCATCTGGCGCGTGAACGGCGTACGGAACTCGGGGATGCCGAACGTGCCGCTCGTCGCACCGAGCTCCTCTGGCGTGACGCCGAGGGCATCGGTGGAATTGAAGATAGACATCGTGGCCTTGTCGTCAAACGGGATTGTCTTCGGGTCGCGGTGCGTGAGGTCCTCGAGCATCTTGATGACGGTCGGGTCATCGTGGCCGAGGATATCGAGCTTGACGAGGCGGCTGCTGATCGAATGGTAATCGAAATGCGTCGTGATCGTGCCGCAGTTCATGTCGTTGGCCGGATGCTGGATCGGCGTAAAGAAATGCACGTCCATGTTGCGCGGCACGACCATGATGCCGGCAGGATGCTGGCCCGTCGTCGATTTGACGCCCATGCAGCCGTGCGCAAGCTTGTCAATGTAGGAAAGGTGCTTCTTGACACCCTTCTCCTCAAAGAATTTCTTGACGTAGCCAAACGCCGTCTTATCGGCGACGGTCTGGATGGAGCCCGCGCGGTAGACGTTATCCTTGCCGAAGAGCACTTCGGTGTACTTGTGCGCAACAGGCTGGTACGTGCCCGAGAAGTTCAGATCGATATCCGGGACCTTGTCGCCGTCGAAGCCCAGGAAAACGGCAAATGGGATGTCGTGGCCGTCCTTGACGAGCGGCGTGCCGCAGACCGGGCAGACCTTGTCGGGAAGGTCGTAGCCGCAGCCATAAGAGCCGTCCGTGATGAACTTGCTGTACTGGCAGTGCGGGCAGCGCCAGTGCGGCGGCAGCGGGTTGACCTCGGTGATGCCCGTCATCGTCGCGATGAAGGACGAGCCGACGGAACCACGTGAACCGACGAGATAGCCGTCGTCATTCGACTTCTTGACGAGGCGCTGCGCGATGAGATAAAGCACGGAGAAACCGTGCCCGATGATGGGCTTGAGCTCCTGCTGCAGGCGGTCCTCGACGATCTTCGGTAGATTCTCGCCGTAGAGCTCGCGGGCTTTCCTGTACGACATCGAGCGGATCTCCTCATCGGCGCCCGGAATCTGCGGCGAATAGAGGTCGTCCGGAATCGGCTTGAAGCGCTCAATCTGCTCGGCGATTCTGCGCGGATTCGTGACGACGGCCTCGTAGGCGGCCTCCTCGCCAAGATAGGAAAACTCCGCGAGCATCTCCTCCGTCGTGCGCAAATAGAGCGGCGGCTGCAGCTCAGCGTCGTCAAAGCCCTTGCCCTTCATGAGGATGGCGCGGTAAATCTTATCTTCGGGATTGAGAAAATGCACATCGCAAGTCGCGACGAGCGGTTTGCCGAGTTTTTTCGCGAGCTCGGCAATCTTGAGATTGATCCGGATGAGGTCATCATCTGTCCGGATGTCGGGGTACTTGTCGCTGCGCTTGAGGAAGTCGTTGTTGTGGATGGGCTGAATTTCGAGATAATCGTAGAAATCCGCGATCTTCAGGAGCTCTTCATCCGTCTGGCGTTCCTCGATGGCGCGGATGAGCTCGCCGGCCTCGCAGGCCGAGCCGATGAGCAGGCCGTCGCGGTACTCCTCGATGATGCGCTTCGGCAGGCGCGGCTGGCGATGGAAGTACTTGAGGTGGGCAAGCGATACCATCTGGTAGAGATTGCGCAGGCCGTTCGGATTCTTCGCGAGGAAGATGATGTGGTTTGCGCGCTTCTGCTCGTAGTCCTCCTGCACGAGGTAGCCCTCCATGCCGTAGATGACCTTGATGTCCGTCTTGCAGTCCTTGAGGGCCTTGGCGGCATCCGGGAACGCCTGTACGACGCCGTGATCCGTGACGGCCACGGCCGGCCAGCCCCAGCGGTCCGCCGTCTTGATGAGGTCCTTAACCGAGACGACGGCGTCCATGCTGCTCATCGTCGTATGCGCGTGCAGCTCGACGCGCTTGACCTCGGCATGGTCCTCGCGCAGCTTGGCCTCCTTCTTCGCCAGGCTGTCCACGAAGAGCACGTACTCGTTCATGTACGTATCGAAGCGTACGGAGCCGCGCACGCGCACGCTCATGCCTTCCTTGAGCTGGCCCATGATGGCATCGTAATCCTCGGGCTCGGCGTTCCGGCCGCGCTTCGTCTTGAAGAATTTCTTGCAGGCGATGCCGTTCGTATCGTCGGCAAGGCAGAACGTCAAGAGCTTCGTACCCGTCTTAAACTCGATGGTCTTGAGTCCGGAGCCCGGGCCCTCGCCGATCGTGCCCTCGAGGATGACGTTCTTCATCTCGCCCTCGAGCTCGTCAATCTTCCGGACCTCGCCCATGACGCCGCGGCCAAAGACCAGGCTGCCCGCGCTCTGGATGACGACAGGCCCACGCGCGTCCCTGCGGTGCGATTTTGCCGCAGTCTTCTTCGCGGCAGGCGCGGCTTTCCTGGCAGCCGTTGCAGCCGTTGCAGCCGCTGCGGTCTGCGGCGCAGCGGCCTCTTTTCCCTGTGCACTGTGCTCGCGCTCCTTGCGCACGGCCTCGCGGTATTCCCGCGTATTGAAGCAGTCATCCACCTCGAGATTCTGCAGGACTTCCTCGCTCGCGTTGCACTCGATGCGGCAGCGGTAGCCGAGCATGCGCTCGACGATCTGCCCCATGACATGCGTGACGGCATGGGCGCGCATGATCTCGCCACCGAGCTCGCCCGGCACATCGATGAGGATGTGGCTGCCGTCCACCGTGTACTTTGAGCGCTTCAGGAGCTCGTAAACCGTCGGATTGCCCTCCGCCGTCTCATAGACGAGCTTCGGCCAGATTTTGCTGACGGCATCCTCCACATTGACGACATCCTGATAGAAGATGACCTTTTTCAGCTGACACTTCTTCTCAATCTGACGTGCCGCCTCTTGCAGGAGGTCATCGGCGATCAGCAGCTGCGACGTCAGCGCGATCTCCCAAGTGCTCGTATGCGGCGAAACCTCCACGTGACGGATGGTGCAGGCCTTCAAGAGCTCCTTCTGCTCATCCGTGAGCCGCATGCCCTGAATGAGCTGCCAGAACATGTTGTCCTGACTGGGCACAATCCGATACTTCTGCATGAAATCTGCCATCCTTTCGAGTCATTTTACACTGTCTATCATTATATGGCATTTTGCCGAAAATAGAAAGAAGAAGACGAGCGGATATTCCGTCGTCTTCGGTGATTAAGGGTAGAGTTCCTTATATTTTCTTTCGTTCATGAGGACGCGCTTGACATATTCGCGCGTCTCCTGATAGGGAATCGCATCGATGTCCGAGAAATCCTTCGGCCAACCGTACGTCGCAATCCACTCCTGTACATTGCCGCGTCCCGCGTTGTAGGCCGCGAGCGCGAGGATGTCGTTGTCGTCAAACTCCTGCTGCAGCGAATGCAGGTACCAGATGCCGTAGCGGATGTTGCGTTCGGGATCATGCAGGGCATCCGTGGAATACGAGGGATCGTCGAGCTGCCCGGCAATCCACGAGGCCGTATCCGGCATGAGCTGCATGAGGCCGATGGCCCCGCGGTGCGAATGAACCTCATTCTGGAATTTACTTTCCGTCTTGATGACGGCCGCCGCGAGATGCGGGTCCACCTGGTAGCGCGCCGCATACGTATCAACCAGACTGCGATACGGGAACGGATAGAGGTAATTGCGCTGGAACGGCTCTGAGAAAAAGGCGATGCAGGCGGCAAAGACCAGGGCCAGCACGAGGCCGCCTCCCCAGAAGGCAAAGCGGCGGTGCCGGTGTCCCGCCTCCTGCTCTTGTTCAAGTGGCATCAATTCGGTCCCTCCATAGGCGGCATAAGGCCGCTCTTAAATCTTCTTCCGTGCCGCTGTTGTCGATGACGACCGTCGCACGACGCCGCTTCTCGTCAAGCGGCATCTGCGCGGCGATGCGTGCCTCGGCCTCCTCCCGGCTATAACCGTTGCGCGCCACGAGCCGCTGCACTTGAATCTCGTGCGGCAGAGCGAGGAGCCACGTCTCATCGGCGAGCCTGTCCCAGCCCGCTTCAAAAAGCAGCGGCACATCGAGCAGTACGGCGGGCGGCCGGGACGCTCTGGCCCGCTCCAGGCGATCCTTAACGGCCCGCAGGATGACGGGATGCGTAAAGGCATCGAGCCAGCGGCGTTCTGCGGGGTCCGCCGTATCGGCAAAGACCAGTTGCCCGATGGCCGACCGGTCAAGGATGCCGTCTGACTGCAGCACGCGCGGCCCGAAATGGCGCACGAAGCCCTCATAGAGAGCCCCTCCCGGCTGCTGCAGCTCATGCGTGATGGCATCAGCGTCGATGTGAACGGCCCCAAACTCCCTGAGAATGGCTGCCGCCGTGCTCTTGCCGCAGGCGATGCCGCCCGTCAGACCGATGATCTTCATGACCTCGCCTCCGGCTGGCAGTGCGGGCAGAAATGCGTGCCGCGGCCGCCCACCACGATCTTCTCGACGGGGGTGCCGCAGCGTCGGCACGGCTGCCCCTCGCGATTGTAAACCCAAAGATGTTCCTGGTGATGCCCATGACCGCCTGCGCCATTGCGGTAATCGCGAAACGTCGTGCCGCCGTCGGCAATGCCGTCGCGCAGGACCGCCTCCACGGCTTCCTTTAAGCGCTGCCATTCCGCACCGGTGAGCGAAGAAGCACGGCGCAGCGGGTGCAGACCGGCCACGAAGAGCGCTTCATCGGCATAGATATTACCGAGCCCTGCCACGCGCTTCTGATCAAGCAGGAAGGACTTCACGGGCATCGCGGTCCGCTTGGCGCGCCCTGACAAGGCCCCGGCCGTAAAAGACGGCGTCAAAGGCTCCGGCCCAAGCGTCACGAGCCCCTTCGCCTCAGCAAGCTCATGCGGATAAAGCGCATAGAGCCGCCCGAACGTCCGCGTGTCACGGAACACCAAAGCATGCCCGGAGGACAGGGAAAAGATGACGCGCGTATGCGCGTCGGGCACGAAATCCCCCGGCTCATAGACGAGACTGCCCGTCATGCGCAGATGCACGACCAGCGTCAAATCCGCTGGCAATTCAAAAAGCAAATACTTGCCGCGCCTCAGGACGCGAAGGATCTCTGCCCCCTGCAGGCGTGCGGCAAACTCCTGCGCCGCAGGATACGCGATCTGCCGTGGCAGCAGCACCTGCGTCTTTGCGATGCACTGCCCGGCCAGCACACGGTCGAGATACGTCCGTATCGTTTCCACCTCCGGCAGTTCCGGCATACCGTTCACTCCTCTCGTCCACCTCACAAATTACGTATCTATTATACAAAGTTGGCACACATCCCGCAACGCCTTTCCGCGGAAATGTACCAATCTTGTCCAAGGACCTCTTCCGGCCCTTCGGGCCACCTGCGCATTTTGCTACGTTCTCTGTTAGCCCAAGCGGAGCCTGGAGGCGCGCAGCGGCTGCCCACAGGGGCAGTACACGAAGGGGACGAGGGAGCATAAGCGTAGCGTTGGCGCCTGGCGTAAAAAAGGGATTTTTTTCCTTGCCAGCTTCCTGACGAACATGCGTCGTTCAAGCAGCGCGCGTTTCGCATGTTCGTCGGGCTTTGTTGAAAAGGAAAAAATCCCTTTAGCCAGCCGACTTCGCGCAGCGTTGCTCCCTCGTCCCCGCCTTTCACAGGTTCAGCTGCACACTGAAGCTGGAATACATCCCGCAGCGCCTTCTGCACTCATTTTGCCGCGGCCCAGTCCTTGCCCCAATGTACATCGACCAGGAGCGGCACACGGAGCTCTGCCACGTGCTCCATCGTCTCGTGCAGGATGGCCTCCACCTCGGCGCGTTCCTGCTCCGTCACCTCGAGCACCAGCTCATCGTGCACCTGCAGCAGGATGCGGCTCTTGAGCCCTGCCTCGCGCAGCCGGCGGTACGCGGCGATCATCGCGAGCTTGATGATGTCGGCCGCACTGCCCTGGATTGGCGAATTCATCGCCATGCGCTCCGCGAGCATCCGCTGATTGAAATTGCGGCTCTTGATGGCCGGCAGATCGCGGCGGCGGCCGAACATCGTCGTCACATACCCCTTGGCATGCGCATCCGCCACCATCTGATCCATGAAGCGGCGCACACCCGGATAGCGCTCAAAGTAACGCGTGATATACGCGCCCGCCTCCTTGCGCGGGATGTGCAGATCGCGCGCGAGGCCGTAATCGCTGATACCGTAGACAATGCCGAAATTGACGGCCTTGGCCCGGCGGCGGAACTCCGGCGTCACCGCATCGAGCGGCAGCCCGAAGACCTCCGCGGCCGTGCGCGCATGGATATCCTGATTGCGGCAGAACGCATCGATGAGATTCTCATCCCCCGACATGTGCGCGAGCAGCCGCAATTCGATCTGCGAATAATCGGCCGACAACAGGCAATCGTAGCCCGAGCCCGGCTCGAACAGCGCGCGGATCGTGCGGCCCTCCTCCGTGCGCACGGGGATATTCTGCAGATTCGGGTCGGAGCTTGAGAGGCGGCCCGTCGCCGTCACCGTCTGATTGAAGCTCGTGTGGACGCGGCCCGTATCCTCTTGGATGAGCTCCCCGATGCCATCGAGATACGTCGACTTGAGCTTGCTCCAGAGGCGGTACGACAGCACCTCATCGACGACGGGATGCTCGCCGCGCAACTCGGCCAGCACCTCCGCATTCGTCGAATACCCCGTCTTCGTCTTCTTGATGGCCGGCAAACCGAGCTCTTCAAACAGCACGACGCCGAGCTGCTTCGGTGAATTGAGATTGAATTCCAGCCCCGTCGTACGGTAAATCTCCTGCTGGATGACGGCGAGTTTCTCGCCAACCTCCGCCGTCTTTGCCGCGAGATGGCTGCGGTTGACGAAAACGCCGTTCTGCTCCATGGCGGCGAGCACCTCGACGAGCGGCAGCTCGATGTCCTCGAGCAAGGATCGCATGCCCTCCTCCTCAAGGCGCGCCCAAATCACGGGATAGAGCCGCAAAAGCGCCGCGGCCTCCCAAACCGCCTGCTCGCGCGCATCGGCAAAGGCGGCGGGCACGGCGACGCCCGGCAGGTATTTCTGCACGAGCTCCGGCAGTGCGTACTGCGAGCGTTCGGGGTCGAGGAGATACGCCGCCAGCTCAGCATCCGCGAAATGCTTCCCGGCCGCGAAGCCCGCATGGTAATAGCGCTTGAGCCCCAGCAGGCAGACGGGCTGCTTTGCCCGCTCCAGCCGCCGGGAAAGCTCCTGGAAAGCCGCAGCGTCTGCCGGCACGAAGCCCTGGCCGCCTTCCGGCGACGCTATGGCAAGCCCCGTCAGTGTTTCAAACGGGGCCTTGCCTGCAAAGATGCCCGAAACGGCAAGATACGAAACGCCGGTGAGCTTTTCTTCCACATCCTCTTTAGACCACTCGTCAGCCGCAAGCGCAATGGGCTCACCTGACGCGGGGGCCGCAGAGGCATCCTCAGCCTTGCCGTAAAGCCGCTCTACATTCGTCCAGACGGCCTTTAAGTTGTGACTGTCGCAGAATGCGCGCAGCTTGGCAAGATCCGGCTGCATCCGGCACTGCTCGGGCTCGAATGTGAGCTCTGGCACATGGAGCTCAATGGTCGCGAGTTCCTTGGAAAGTCGCGCCTGTTCGCCGTACGTCATCAGGCGCTCCTTGAGCTTCTTGCCCGAGACTTCCTCCGCATGCGCGAGCACGCCCTCGAGCGAGCCGTAGGCCAGCAGGAGCTTCGTGGCCGTCTTCGGTCCGACGCCCGGGATGCCCGGAATGTTGTCCGACGTATCGCCCATGAGCCCCTTGAGGTCGATGAGTCCGAGCGGTGCGAAACCGTATTCCTCGGTAAAGGCCGCTTCATCGTACTCCTTGAGCTCCGATATGCCCTTCTTCGTGAGCATCACGCGCAGATTCGGCCGCACGAGCTGCAAGGCGTCGCGGTCGCCCGTGATGACCATGACATCGTAATCCTTCTCCGCCGCCTGCACCGCCAGCGTGCCGATGATATCATCGGCCTCATAGCGGTCCTTCTCGAGGAACGGGATGCCCATGCCCGCGGCAAACTCGCGCAGCAGCGGGAACTGCGACAAGAGCTCCTCTGGCGTCTTGTCGCGCGTGCCCTTGTAATCGGCGAACCGCTCCGTGCGGAATGTCTGTCGGCTTTTGTCGAATGCGAGCACCATGAGATCGGGCCGCAAGTCGGCAATGAGCTTTGTCAGCATGTTGGAAAAGCCGAAGATGGCATTCGTCGGCTGGCCCGCCGCATCGCTCAAGGGCGGCAGGGCGTAAAACGCGCGGAAAATCAGGCTGCTGCCGTCGAGCACCACAAAGCGCTCCCTTTTCGCCTGCTGCTTATCCTGCACCTGCTCCATATGGTCACACCGTTCCTTCCTGTCCATTGACTTGTTCTGTCTGTTCCATTCACTTCATGCCGTTGATATGACAAATCTCCCGGCCCGTCTTGACATGCGCCAGGCCGGAACCGGGAGAAAAGAATGCGTCTCTTTTTACTTTGCCTGAGTCTTGTCTGCGGCCGTCTTGGCAGCCGTCTCGGCCTTTGCCTCGGCCTTCGTTTCAGCAGCCTTGACCGTGCTCTCAGCCTTCGTCTCAGCAGCGGCAGCCGTGTCCTTCACAGCCGTCTCCGTCTTGGCGGCAGACTGGTTCTTCAGGACGTACTGGCCATTCTTGTCGAGGCCGCCATCGAGGTGATAGAGCGTGCCGATATCATCGGAGTTGCAGTAAAGCGTATCCTTCTTCTGATAGCCGACGGCCTGGCCGTACGTGCTCAGAAGGACCTTCTCCTCCGGCTTCCAGCCGAGCGAGACTTTCACGGCCTGTGCGAGCTCAACGGCCGGCAGGTAGACGATATCGTCCTGTACGACGGCCTTGCCCTTGAGCTTCGTGCCGTTGACGAACAGCGGATAGACCTTGGCGACGTAATTCGGGTTGCCGTCGGAAGCGGCTACTTTCTGCTCGACATCGGCATCGTTGACGAAATCAGCCACGCCGTAGCCAGCGAGCCATTTCTCGACGTCCGAGGCCGTGACATTCTGCCAGCCGTAACCGTCCGGGTAGACGTAGTAAGCGACCTGGTTGTCCGGCGTCTTCTCGACGACGATGCGGTTGTACGTGATCTCAACAGGCGTGCCGACCTCGACCATATCGAAGATTTTCTCGACGTCTTCCTCATGCATGCGGATGCAGCCGTTCGATACGTAGTGGCCGACGGAATCCGGACGGTTCGTGCCGTGGATGCCGTAGTTGCCGCCGATGCCGATCCAGCGGTAGCCGAGCGGATTGTTTGGCCCCGACGGGATGGAGTTGGCCGGATCGCCCGGGTCCGTCCAGGTCGGGTTGACTTCTTTGTTGATGACCTTGTAATAGCCCGTCGGTGTCGGCGTCGACGTCTTGCCCGGGCCAATCGGATAGAGCGCGACCTTCTTGTTGTCGCGGACAGCGGCCAGCGAGCGGGCGGCGAGGTTGATGACGAGCTTGTCGGCAAGCTCGACCTTCTGCGGCGCCTCAGCCGCAGCCGTCGTCGCCACAGCCGGCACCGCGGCGGCCGTCGTCGTGGCAGCCTTCGGAGCCTCAGGCAGCGGAGCACCCGGCTGATTGTAGAGCGTAACCGTTTTATCGGACTGCTCCTCTGCGGCAAACGTCGTCGCGGCAACACCCATGATCAGGGCAGCGCTGAGCATGCCCGCACAAATCTTTTTCCATGTAACCATTTTGTCAGTCTCTTTTCTATTAAGATTTTATGGCAAACGCGCCATACTTTCTACATACTACCATCATCCCTCTTTTTTTGCAACATCCCGCACGCGCCGGCAGCGCACAAAACGCCCGCAGCACGTGGCCATGACCGTGCTGCGGGCGTTTATATTCTTTGACTTATTCTTTGGCACGCTGCTGGCTCTCAGAGATGATGGCTGCTGCGTCCTTCTCGGGCACGGCCTCGTAGTGCGAGAACGTCAGCTCATAGCGGCCGCGCCCCTGTGTCAGCGAGCGCAGGTCCGTCGCGAAGCGGTAGAGCTCGGCCTCGGGGATCTGGGCCTTGATCTCGCCCATGTCCTTGCCGCGGCTGTCGATGCCCTGGATACGGGCACGCTTGCTGTTGGGCTTGCCCATGATGTCGCCCATGTAGTATTCCGGTGCGACGATCGTGATGATATCGATGGGTTCGAGCAGGATGGGGTCGGCCTCCATGATGCCCTTGCGGATGGCGATGGCCGTCGCCGTCTTGAACGCCGCCTCCGACGAATCGACCGGATGGTAGGAACCGTCGTAGAGATTGACCTTGACGTCGACGACGGGATAGCCCGCGAGCACGCCTGCGGCCAGTGTCTCCGCCGTGCCCTTCTCGACGGCCGGGATGTACTGGCGCGGCACGCTGCCGCCGAAGATCGTCTCGGTGAATTCATTGCCGCTGCCGGCAGTAAGCGGACTGATCTCGAGCCAGACATCGCCGTACTGGCCGTGGCCGCCGCTCTGCTTCTTGTGCTTGCCCTGAACCTTGACGCTCTTGCGGATTGTCTCGCGGTACGCGACGCGCGGCTTCTTGAGATGCAGCTCCACGCCGAACTTTCTCTGGAGTTTGTCGGCGAGGATCTCGAGGTGCACCTCGCCGATGCCTTTCAGGAGCGTTTCGCCCGTCGCCTGGTTCTTGCGCAGCGAGATCGTCGGGTCCTCATCCTGCTGCTTGGCAAGTGCCGCGAAGACCTTGTCCTCGTCGCCCTTCTTCTTCGCCGTCACGGCCATCTCGAGCATCGGCTCGGGGTAAGGAACGGCCTCGTAGAGGATGGCGTCCTGTGCGTCGCAGAGTGTATCGCCCGTCCTGACGGATTGCAGCTTCGTCGTGCCGACGATGTCGCCGGCCTCGGCCTGCGCAAGATTCTCCTGCCGCTTGCCCTGCATCGTGAAGATTGTGCCGACGCGCTCCATGTTGTCGCGGTTCGGATGGTAATACGACGCATCGCCGCGCATCGTGCCCGAAAGGATGCGCAGCAGGCTCAGGCGCCCGACGAAGGGATCGACAAACGTCTTGAAGACTTGTGCCGAGAACGCATCCTCCGTATGGCGTTCCTTGAGGTCGCCGCTCTTCGGGTCCGTGCCGATTGCCACCTTGAAGTACGGCGTCGGCATATACTCGACAATGCCGTTCATGAGCTTCTTGATGCCGATATTGGCCTTGGCCGCGCCGCAGAAGACCGGGAAGATCTTGCCGGCCTGAATGCCCTCGATGAGGGCCGCCGTGACCTCGACCTCCGTGATCTCCTTGCCTTCGATGTACTTCTCGAGCAATTCGTTGTTGAATTCCGCAACGGACTCGATGAGCTGCTGGCGCGCGGCCTCGACGTCCGCCTCAATGTACTCGGGGATGTCGGCGATGAGGTCCTCATCGTCGTGCGTGACGATCTTCATGTGCAGGGCCAGCAGGTCGACGACGCCCTGGAAGGCCGCTTCCTGGCCGATGGGCAGCTGGACCGGCACGACGCCGCTGCCGAAGCGCACGCGCAGTTCCTCGACGACCTGCTGGAAATCGGCGTGCTCGCGGTCCATCTTGTTGATGAAGAACGCGCGCGGCAGCTCCTCGTCGGCGGCGTACTGCCAGACCTTTTCCGTCTCGACCTCGATGCCGGACGGCGCCGAGATCACGATGAGTGCGCTGTCAGCGGCGCGCAGAGCACCCTTGACATCGCCCACAAAGTCGGGATACCCCGGCGTATCGATGAAATTCAGTTTATAGTCACGCCATTCGCAGGCGGCCAGCTTCATATTGATGGTCATGCCGCGCTTCGTCTCTTCCGGCTCATGGTCGAGCAGGCTCGTCTTGTCCTCGACGCTGCCGAGGCGCTTGGCTGCGCCGGCATTGAAGAGGCAGGCATCGAGCAGGCTCGTCTTGCCCGTCTTGCCATGACCGATCACCGCGACATTGCGTAAGTTCGTGCTCTTGTATGATTTCATCGACAATCCCTCCTGTATCATAAAATCCCCTCGGATTCGTAGTTTATATATTCTTTATTCTCTGAATACAGGTAGAATCCTGCAAGAAACCACAAAAAATCCCGCAGCCAGTCGTTTTATCCGGCTGGCTGCGGGATTTTTCAGTGACAGGTACGGCACTGCCGGCGTGCGGTCAGGCCGCGCCCCTCATTCGTCATCGCTGTCCGCGTAGACATCTTCCTCGAGGCGCATGAGCAGGAAGCAGTAGTCCGACACGCGGTTGAGGAAGAGGCGGTCGCTCTCGGCCACGGGCTCCTCTTTGGCGAGCCGGCAGCTGCAGCGCTCGGCGCGGCGCGCAATCGTGCGCGCATGGTCGAGCATCGCGCCGCCCTGCGTATCGCCCGGCACGATGAATGCGGTCATTTCAGGCAGGTCCTCCTCGATGGCTGCCATATCGTCTTCCATCGCCCGGACCTCCTCCATCGTGATGCGCGGCTCTCTGCCGAGGCTCGCGTAATCGGCCATGAGGCGACTCAGCGTCTTCTGGAGTTCGTGGATGCGCTCGCGCACCTCGTCCTTCGTGACGAACGCGCGGGCCATAGCCAGCACCGAATCGAGCTCATCGATGGTGCCGTACGTCTCGACGCGCAGGCAGCCCTTCTCGACGCGCTCGCCCGTGAACAGGCTCGTCTGCCCCTTGTCGCCGGTCTTCGTTGTAATCGACATGTACATGCCCCCTTTTCAAACGAGCAAAACACTTGCTTCAGCCCATGATCTCATACGTGCCGTCGTAGATCTCGCATTCGCTGAAGAAGATCGAAATCTCGCGCTTCGCGCTCGCCGGGCTGTCCGAGGCATGCACGGCGTTGCGGCGGCCCGAGGCGGCAAACTGCTTGCGGATCGTGCCCTCGGCGGCCTCCGCCGGATTCGTCTTGCCGTTGATCTCGCGCACGCGCGCAATCGCGTTCTCGCCCTCAAGCACCATCGCAATGAGCGGGCCCGACGTCATGAAGCCCACGAGGTCCTGGTAATACGGGCGGCCGATATGCTCGGCATAGTGGATGGACGCGAGGCGCTCATCCATCTTGAGGAGCTTCATCGCCACAATGCGGAAGCCTTCCTGCTCGTAGCGCTTGATGATATCACCGCTGTAATGTTTGTCAAAGGCATCTGGTTTAATGAGTACAAGTGTTTTTTCCATGAATCGATATCCCCTTATAATTTTTCTGCCCGATAGCGATCGGCCACCTCGCTGTAACTCAAGGCGGATTTCTTCAGCGCTTCGATCTCATCGTCACGCAGCGCGCGGATAATCTGCGCCGGATTGCCGAAAACGAGTGAATTCGACGGAATCTTCCGGTGCTGCGTGATCATGCTGCCCGCGCCGATCACGACATTCTCCCCGATTTCCGTGTAGCCAAGGATGATGGAGCCCATGCCGATGAGCGTGTTGCTGCCAATCTTGTGGCAATGGATCAGCGCGTTGTGGCCGATGATGACGCCGTCGCCGATCTCAGTCGGCGAATCCCACATCACGTGGACGGTCGCATTGTCCTGGATGTTCGTATTCTTGCCGATGCGGATGGACTGGAAGTCGCCGCGGACTACCGTGCCGAACCAGAGGCTGGACCCTGCGCCAATCTCGACGTCGCCAGAGACGACGGCCGTCGGCGCCAGGAATACGCTCGGATCGATCTTTGGCGCTTTGGATTTATAAGGAATGATATATGCCATGATGATCACCTCTTGAAGCAGTATTTTCTTACATTTTAGTTAATTCGCTGTCTGTGGGCAACCTCCTGCCTGGTTCAAAAATTAATCTTTCGCCGGCATGGCCATGCGCAGGGCCCGGACCTGCTCGCCGAAGAGCCAGTCGCGGATGGCGGGCCCCTGAAGCCCCGCTGGCGCCTTGTCCCCATGCACAGCCTTCATCACGGCGAGATAGCGGCTGCCGTTTGCAAGATACTCGGGCAGGCTGTGATGGTCCGCGAGGATGACGGCGTTGAATTCCGGAAGGCTCAGCACGCTGCGGTCGACGGCGAGCAGGAGATGTGCAATCTTGCCGGGCTTCGTCAAAAGCGGCGCGCGCATGTGCTGCTCGATGACAAAGTTCCCAGCCTTGAGCCAGAGACGCGGCAGCGTCGTGCGCGCGTCCCATTTCCTGAGGCAGTCGAGCCCGCGCTGCTCGTGGCCGTAGTGGTGCGGCTCCATCTCCCGCGGCGTCGTTCCCTTGCCGAGGTCATGGACGAGCGCCGCGAAGCGTGCGAGGATGGATGGCGTCTGATGTGCGACAGCGTCGACGACGAGCATCGTGTGCTCGAAGGCATCGCCCTCAGGATGGAAGGCCACGGGCTGCGTCCTGCCGATGAGCGCGTGAAGCTCAGGGAAAATGGCCGCGAGCAGGCCCGCCGCTTCGAGGCTCCGGAAAAAACGCGAGGGCTCTGGGGCCTTGAGCGCCCGCCGCAGTTCCGCGACGATGCGCTCGGCGGGCTCCATGGCCAGTTCCCCGCAGCAGGCACGCATGTAGGCAAGCGTCTGCGGCTCAATCGTGAAGCCGAATTCCGCGGCCTGGCGCGCCGCGCGCAGCGCGCGCACGGGATCCTCGAGAAAGTGGTGGGAGACGGCGCGGATGCAGTGCCCCTCGATGTCGGCGCGGCCGCCGTACGGATCGATCAGGCTGCCCATCGGCAGTTCAAGGGCCATGCTGTTCATCGTCGTGTCACGGCGGTAGAGGTCCTCCTCCACCGTCACGCCCGGGTCGCAGTCCACCGCAAAGCCGCGGTAGCCGGCCCCCTGCTTGCGCTCCTTGCGCGCGAGCGCAACCTCACATTGCGCCCCGTCGATCGGCACAAGGTAGACGGGAAAGCCGTGCCCGACGCGCCTGGCCACAGGCAAAACCGCCTCCACCTGTGCGGCCGTGAGCCCTGCTACCATGTAATCCTTGTCGTGCGGCACGGCGCCGCGGCACTTGTCGCGCACCCAGCCGCCGACGAGAAAGACACGTCCGCCCGCCTGCCGGAGCTTCTGTGCAAATTCTGCTTCTCGCAATCGAATCCCTGCCTTTCGTTAATCCCTTTCTTATGTGCTTCCACATGCCCGTGCCATTTTCCTGCTTTTGTGCCGCTCAGACAGGATGATTGCAAAACGCGGGCAAAGAAAAAGCCCTGCCGACTGGCAGAGCTTTCGTTTTCCTTGCTTCTGATTGCGTCCCGCGAATCATGGCGCATGCCTGATGGCCTCGCGCCGTCATTTGCGCAGCAGATGCGCACCGCGCGTGTCGAGGTCGAGCGTCAGGATGCGCGACTTGACGCCGTGCTTGCGGAATGCCTCCTGCATGGCCTTGCCCACGGCCTCCTCCACATGGCGGCGTTCAAGCACGTAGGCGATGAGGCACGGACCCGCACCGCTGAGTGTCGCGCCCGCGGCACCGGCCGCCCGGGCCGCCGCGAAGACGTCGTACATGCCCGGGATGAGCTTCGCGCGGTACGGCTGATGCAGCGAATCGTCGAAGGCATGGCGCAGGAAGCGCTCATTGCCGCGCGTCAGGGCCGCGACGAGCATCGACGCACGGCCGACGTTGAAGATGGCATCCTTCAGCGGTACCTCCTCGGGCAGCACCTTGCGCGCCATGCGCGTCGAGAGCGGGAAATCCGGCACGGCCACGACGAGCTTCAGCCGGAAGTTCGGACGGAAATGGAAGCAGTCGACATGGCCGTCGGTCACGGCATTGACCGTGAAGCCGCCGAAGATTGCCGGCGCGACATTGTCGGGATGGCCCTCGATATCCGTCGCAAACTCCAGCAGCTCGTAGCGGTTGTAGCGGTTGCCGATGAGCGCATTGGCCGCCGTGAGTCCCGCGACGATGGCCGTCGCACTGCTGCCGAGGCCGCGCGAGAGCGGTACGTGATTCTCCATGTGGATGACGGCGCCGCGGTAATCCTTGCTGCACCCGGCCTTCTGCAAAAGATACTGGACAGAACGCCAGACGATGTTGCGCGCATCGCACGGTATGTTCGCCGCGCCCTCGCCCGTCATCGTGATGGAGAGCCCAGGCTCGCGCGTCAAGCGCAGCCCGAGGTCGTTGTAGATGGTGCACGCGAGTCCCAGCGTATCGAAGCCGGGACCGCAGTTGGCACTCGTGCCGGGCACGCGCACCCGGACCATTTTCTCAGCCATGACTTACCCCCGTTCGTTCTCGACGCGAATGACATTGCGGATCTCATCGACCACCGGCAGCTCCTTGAGCGCGCGCAGGGCCGACTGGATGCGCGCATGCTCGACGATGTGCGTGACCGCGACGATCTCCGCATGGTCGACGACATTGCGGCGCGTCTGGATGACCGATTTGAGGCTGACGCCGGCATCGCCGAAGGCCGTCGCAATCGCGCCGAGCACGCCGGGCTTATCGTCGACGAGCAGGCGCACGTAATACGACGACTCGGTCTTGTCGATGGGGCACAGCGCCTTCTTCTCATAGCAGGTGCAGCGCACGCGGCCGAAAGTGCGGTTGACGATGTCGCGCGAGACATCGATGATATCCGAGACGACAGCCGAAGCCGTCGGCAGGGAGCCGGCCCCCTGGCCGTAGAACATGGCCTCGCCAATGGCATTGCCGCGCACGAAGATCGCATTGTAGACGCCGTTGACCGAGGCGAGCGGGTGGCTCTTGGGCAAAAAGACCGGATGGACGCGCACATCGACGCCGTTCTCCTTCGAATCCTTGCCGACAGCCAAAAGCTTGATGACGTAGCCGAGGTCCTTCGCGTACTCAATGTCGTCTGGCGTGATCTTCGTGATGCCCTCGACCGACACATCCTCGAGCTGGATGCGCGTGTTGAAAGCGAGCGACGCGAGGATTGCGGCCTTGCGCGCGGCATCGAGGCCGTCGACGTCGGCCGACGGATTGGCCTCAGCATAGCCCTTCTGCTGCGCCTCCTTGAGCACGGTGTCATAGTCTGAGCCGCACTCCGTCATCTTCGTCAGCATGTAATTCGTCGTGCCGTTGACGATGCCCATGATTTCCGTGATGCGATTGGCGGTCAGACACTGCTTGAGCGGCGTGATGATTGGGATGCCGCCGCCGACGCTGGCCTCGAACAGGAAGTCGACATCGTGCTGTTCAGCCATCGCGAACATGTCCTTGCCGAACTGCGCGACGACGTCCTTGTTGGCCGTGACGACGCTCTTGCCGGCTTCCATGGCGCGCAGCATGTACTCGCGTGCCGGATGCAGGCCGCCCATGAGCTCGACGACGACATCAATCTCATCATCGCGCAGGATTTCCTCGATATCATCCGTCACCCTGAGGTCCTTGAGGTACGGGCGCGGCTTCGTAAGATCGCGCACGAGAACCGTCTTGATCTGAATCGGTGTGCCGACGCGTTCGGTAATCTGACGCCGGTTCATGTCCAGAACCTTGATGACACCGGAACCTACCGTGCCAGAACCCAGCAAACCAATCTTGATGACTTTCTCCATTCGACACACCCTCTTTCCTCAGGACTGCCCCAGAACTTCGAGACGCTTGACCCCGTCGACCATGCGCAGCTTGTCGAGCAGTGCCTCGAGATCAACCGACAGGTTGGCCGTCTCAATGGACACCGTCGCATTGGCTACTCCCTGCAGGGGGATACCCTGATTGATGGTCATGACGCTGCCCGAGTCAGCCGAAATCGTGTTGAGCACACTCGAGAGGACGCCTTTCTTGTGCTCGAGCAGGAACGTGAGCGTGACGATCTTGTTCTGGCTGGCCTCGTAGAACGGGAATACGTAGTCCTTGTACTTGTAGTAGGCACTGCGCGAGAGCTCCATCTTCTCGACAGCCTCGTTGATCGTGCGCGCGTCGCCGCGCTTGAGCATTTCCTTGACACGGATGGTCTTCTTGATCGCCTCTGGCAGAATCTCTTCACGGACGAGGAAGAAGCCGCTTTTCTCTTTATTCATACATTACGCCTCCAATGGATACTATTCTTTTGACAAAGGATAGTATACCATATTATGTGTACGAATGCCAATATATTTTGCGGGAATGTCCAAAAGCGATACAATAAAATGCGAAAAATGATTACATTTTATCCACGCGTGTTTCCCCGGTGTCCCGCGTGTATCTTACTTTCGGTCCCATTGAGGAGACGCGCGATGTTGGACTTGTGACGCACGATGATGAAGGCCGCCGCGAGCACGCCGAAAACCGTGTACTCCAAGGGGTACGAAAACGCCCAGGCGAGCACGGGCACGAGCGCCGCCGCGATGCAGGACCCCAGCGAGACGTAGCCCGACACCTTGACGATGGCAAGCCAGACGAGAAAGACGATGAGGCTCGGCAGCGGCATGAGCATCGTGATGACGCCGAGGCCTGTCGCGACGCCCTTGCCGCCCTTGAAGTGCAGGAAGAGCGAACAGGAATGGCCGACAATCGCGAGCACGCCCGCGAGGATCATGACAAAGGGGATGCCCGTCAGAACCTCGGCGAGGTAGACGCTCACGGCGCCCTTGAGGAAATCGAGCAGGAAAATCAGGAAGCCCGGCCCCTTGCCGAGCGTGCGCCAGGCATTCGTCGCGCCGATATTGTGGCTGCCGTGCTCGCGCAGGTCGACGTGCCAGAGGAGCTTGCCGAACACAAGGCCGTTCGGGATGGACCCCAGAAGATAGCTCACGACACAGGTGATAAGAACGCTAGTCGTCATCAGCGGTATTCCTCCTCCTCGTCACGCGCGCGCACGATGAGCTGCAGCGGCGTTCCCTCGAAGCCGAAGCTCTCGCGCAGCTTGTTCTCGATGAAGCGCAGATACGAGAAGTGCATGAGCTCGGGGTCATTGACAAAGATGATGAACTTCGGCGGGCGAATATCGGCCTGCGTCATGAAGAGGATTTTGAGGCGCTTGCCGCGGTGCATCGGCGGCGGGTTGATCGAGACGGCGTCGCGGATGAGATCGTTGAGCACGCTCGTCCTGATGCGCATCGACTGCTGCTCGGCCACGTACTTGACGAGCTCCGTCACGCGCGAGACGCGCTGTCCCGTCAGGGCCGACGTGTAGAGCACCGGCGCGTACTGCAGGAAGCCGAGTTCATCGCGCAGTTCCTCGGTAAAGCGCAGCGTCGACTTGTCGTCCTTGTCGGGGTAGATATCCCATTTGTTGACGACGATGACGACGCCCTTGCCCGACTCGTGCGCGTAGCCCGCAATCTTCTTGTCCTGCTCCGTGATGCCCTCATAGGCATTGATCATCATGAGCACGACGTCGGCGCGGTCGATGGCGCGCAGCGAACGCATGACGCTGTAGCGCTCCACAGGCTCGTCGATCTTGCCGCGGCGGCGCATGCCGGCCGTGTCGATCAGTGTGAACTTGATGCCGTCCTTCGTGAAATGCGTGTCGATGGCGTCGCGCGTCGTGCCCGGCACATCGCTGACAATGACGCGCTCCTCACCGAGAATGGCATTGACGATGGAGGACTTGCCGACATTCGGGCGGCCGATGACGGCGATGCTGATCTCGTCCTCATCCTTCTGCTCCTCCTCATGCTCCGGGAAGGAAGCGACGATCGCGTCAAGCAGATCGCCGAGGTTCCGGGCATTCGAAGCCGAGAGCGGGATTGGGTCGCCGAGGCCCAGGTTGTAGAATTCATAGATGTCCATCTCGCGCTGCGGGCTGTCGATCTTATTGACGCCGAGCACGACGGGCTTCTTCGTGCCGCGCAGCATGCGGGCGACTTCTTCATCAGCCGCCGTCAGGCCCGTGCGGCCATCGACGAGGAACAGGATGACATCGGCCTCGTCCATGGCGAGCTGTGCCTGCTGGCGCATGGATTTGAGGATGTGATTGCTCTCGTCGAATTCGATGCCGCCCGTATCGATCATGGTAAATTCATGATTGAGCCATTCGGCATCGAGGTAAATTCGGTCGCGGGTCACGCCCGGCATATCGTCGACAATCGAGACGCGCTTCTTGCCGATCTGGTTGAAAAGCGTCGACTTGCCGACATTCGGGCGTCCTACGATCGCCACAATCGGTTTGCTCATATTCATCCTTCTTTCTATCTGTCTGTCAAAGTATCGTTTTTACGCAAAAGCGCTTGACCGGGTATTCCCAGCCAGGCTTCTCCGGTTTTCTCAGAGATTTTTCGTATAGCCTGCATTGCTCTGCCACATGTAGGCCGTCTCGCCGGCGCGTTCCTTGTGGTAATGATGCCAGTCCGTCAGGGCCCGGCGGTAATCGGCGCCCGTCTGCACGGGTTCGATGCGCGCCTCGGGGAACTCCTGCTGCATCTGCTGCAGAGACACATCGTCGAGGAAGATATCCTCGCCCGAGCGCAGGGCGGACTCGGGGATGAGGATGCCGTGGCGCGGCCCCTCTTGGCGGCGGAGCTCCGCGATGATGTCCTTCGCCGTCAGCAGGCCCGAGACGTTGACAGTCGTGCCAAAAAAGTCGTTCGCGACGGGCAGCACGCGCACGTGCAGGTTCTCCGCCTGCACGGACGCTGCGAGCTCCTCGATGACGGGCGCGACCGATGTGCCCGTGATAACATCAAGGTACACAGGCTCCTCGTACACTGCGGGGCCCGGCTGCGTCTGCTCCCAGTCGTCGAGGAAGTTGCGCGTCAGGCCGATGCCGTTGTCGAGCTGCGGGAAGCCGTCGTAGAACTCCGTCGGCGGCACGGGGCGGCCGGCGAGGAAGTAGAACTCGTCACCGAGGTAGAGGAACGTGCGCCCCTCCTCCTGCTGGAGCTTCTTCTGCCACTTCTCCGCCTCGTCGATGACGCGCGCGGCGCTCTCGGCATCAAACTGCTGCAACGGGAACGGATCCGTGCGGAACTTCGTGACGCCAACAGGCACAACGGCCAGCGACAGGGCATGCGGACGGCGCGCGACGATCTCGCGGATCGTGCGTGCGAGTTCCTCCCCATCGTTGAGGCCGCGGCAGAGCACGACCTGCGTGTGGTAATCGGCACCGGCCTTCTCGAGGTTGTCGAGCTGCTCGGCAATGCGCGCCGCGCCGGGGCAGCGCAGCATCTGGGCGCGGAGCTCCGGGTTCATGCACTGCACCGACACGAAGAGCGGCGACAGGTGGAATTTCTCGATGCGCTCGAAGTCACGCGGCCCCATGTTCGTCATCGTGACGAAATTACCGTAGAGGAAGGACAGGCGGTAGTCGTCGTCCTTGATGGAAAGGCTCTGGCGCATGTTCGGTGCGATCATGTCGACAAAGCAGAAATAGCAGTGGTTCGCACAGTTGCGGATGCCGTCAAAGACGGCCGACTCGAACTCGACGCCGAGCTCCTCATCCATATCCTTTTCGAAGGAGATGATCTCGCGCTCGCCGTCCGCATGCTCGACAAGCAGGTCGATTTCCTCATCGGCCATCGCAAAGCTCAGATCGATGATGTCGCGCAGCGGCTGCTCGTTGATTTCGAGGATCTTGTCGCCCGGCACGAGCTCGAGTTCCTCTGCCAGGCTGCCGGGATAGACGCGCAGGATGACACCTGCGTAATGTTTGCTCATGGTTTCACTCTCTTGCACTACAAACAAAGGAGTGATGCATAAATCATCACTCCTCAGAAATGTCTTATTTCTTTTTCAGCTTGCGCCGAGATCAGTCACGTGCCTTCGTGATGGAAAGCGAGATGCGTTTACGCTTCATATCGATGCGAAGGATCTTGACACGGACGATGTCGCCGACGTGAACGGCTTCATCAGCACGCTCGATGCGCTTGTCAGCGAGCTCACCCATCGGGATCAGGCCGTCAAAGCCCGGCTCGATTTCCATGAATGCGCCGAAGTCCGTCAGTTTGATGACCTTGCCTTCGATGATCTGGCCTTCGCTGTACTTCTCAGCGTTGTCGAGCCACGGATCACGCATCGTATCCTTGACGGACAGCGAGATGCGCTTGTTCTCAACATCGACGTTCTTGACATAGACATCGAGTTCCTGGCCAACTTCGAGGACATCCGACGGATGCTTGACGCGATGCCAAGCGAGGTCGGAGATATGAGCGAGGCCGTCTACGCCGCCGATATCGATGAATGCACCGTAGTCGACGAGGCGCTTGACCGTACCACGTACCGTCTGGCCAGCTTCAAGCGTAGAGAAGACTTCCTCTTCCTTCTTGGCGCGCTCAGCCTCGAGCAGAGCACGGCGGGAAAGAACGAGGCGCTGCTTGTGAACATCGATCTCGATGATCTCAGCCTCAACCGTCTGGCCGACGTATACGGAGAGATCCTTGACAAAATGGAGTTCCATCTGGGATGCCGGAATGAAGCCGCGCAGGCCATCGACGGATGCTACGAGGCCGCCCTTGACAACCTGCGTAATCTTGGCCTGAACCGTCTCGCCAGCTTCCTTCTTCTTCTCCATCTCTTTCCAGGCAACCATGCGGTCAGCCTTGACCTTGGAGAGGATGCCGCCGTTGTCGCCGCCGAGGGATACGACGTAAACGTCAATCTCATCGCCGACCTTGACAACATCTTCAGCGGATTCCGGAGCCGGGTAAGCGAGCTCGCGCTTCGGAATAGCGATTTCCTGCTTATAGCCAATATCCACGTAAGCCTCATCGCGGTTTACCTGGATGACTTTACCTTTTACAGTGGTACGTTCCTGGATATCCGGCATGGACTCCTGCGCTAACAATTCTTCCATATTCATCTGTTCTGACACTTTTTATATACCTCCTTGATAATCCAGTCCGGTGTAGAAGCACCAGCTGTAATACCAATTTTTTTTATTTTGTCAAACCACTCGTCGTGCAGCTCAGCTGCCGTTTCGATGTGGTAAGTCAGGCATTTTTCGGAACAAAGCTGAGCCAGCCTTGTCGTATTGGCACTGTTCTTGCCGCCTATGACCAGCATGAGGTCGACTTTGCTCGCCAATTCGATGGCCGCGGCCTGTCGCTGATCCGTTGCCGTACAGATCGTTCGCAGAATCCTGATATCCCTGGATTTATCCAGCAAGCGCATTACAATCTGACGGAACTTCGCTCCTGAAAAAGTCGTCTGGCACACGATGCCGAGCTTGCCAGAGGGCTCGACGGCATCGGCCTCCTCCTCTGTCTCAACAATCATTGCCTTCCCCGAGGACCATTCAAAGATACTCTGGACCTCCGGGTGATCTTTTTCTCCAATGATGATGACAGGATATCCTTCATCAACGAGCGCCTTTGCGGAAAGCTGCGCTTTCTTGACATGGGGACACGTTGCGTCCACCACTTCGAGGCTGCGCCTCTCCGCTTCTTCATAGACCTGCGGCCCGACACCATGCGAACGGATGATGACCGTTCCGCGCTCCATCTCCTCAAGCGAATCCACCGAACCGACGCCTTCGCGCCGCAGGCGGTCGACCATCTGAGGATTGTGGATGATGGGTCCGAGCGTACAGGCAGTCCCGTCTTCCGAAGCATTTTCCCTCGCGATCTTGATGGCGCGCTTGACGCCATAGCAAAACCCGAGATAATCTGCCAAGATGACTTCCATACATCTACCACCATTATTCATATTCTTGCAAAAAGCACCGGAGAACTTCCGTGTTTTTTACAATCTATAGCCTAGTATATCATGCATGCGGGCCACAGGCAAATGGTTTTTACGAATTTTTTTCGATTTCTGCGCGCAGGGCCGCGATGTGCTGCATGATTTCCTGCGAAAAAGCCTCGAGCTCCTCCTTATTGCGGCGGTCGCCCGTAAAATGCATCGGCTCGCCGTAGCGCACGTGGAATTTCGGCAGCCAGCTGCCGTGCGCGAAGACGTGATTGGTGCCGACGATGCAAGCCGGCACGACGGGCGCGCCGCTCATGGCCGCGAGCAGGCCGACGCCTGCTTCCGCCTTGTGCATGCGCCCGTCCCTGCTGCGCGTGCCCTCAGGGAAGAGCCCGAGCACATGGCCCTGCTTGAGAACGCCGACGGCTGCCTTGATGGCACCGCGGTCCGCAGCGCCGCGGCGTACGGGAAAGGCATGGCAGTTGCGGATGGCCGCGCCGAAAACCGGGTGCTCGAAGAGCTCAACCTTCGCCATGTAGCTGACGGGGCGCGACAGGAAGCAGGCGAGCAGCGGCGGGTCCCAGTTGCTCAGGTGATTGGCCGCGAGAATGACGGGGCCTTCCTGCGGCAGGTTCTCCCGGCCCGAAATGTCCGCGCGGAAGAAGATCCGGAAGATAAACCAGAAAACAGCCCGGAGGATGTCGTAGAGGATCATGCCTTCTCACCCGCCATTTCGAGGATCTTCGCGACGACCTCATCAATCGTGAGGCCCGTCGTGTCGAGCAGCGTGGCGTCGTCCGCCTTGACGAGCGGCGAGATCTCGCGTTCCATGTCGGCCTTGTCGCGCGCGGCGATGTCGCGCCGGATGTCGGCGAGGTTTACTGCAAGCCCCTTCTCGCACAGTTCCTTATAGCGGCGCTGCGCGCGCTCCTCGATGGAAGCCGTCAGGTAAATCTTGACGTCGGCATCCGGCAGCACGTTCGTCGCGATGTCGCGGCCGTCCATGAGCACGCCGCCGCGCGTGGCCATCCTGCGCTGCAGGTCGACCATCTTCTCGCGCACGGGGCCGAGCGCCGCAACCTGCGAGACGATGTGGCTGACCTCCGGCGTGCGGATTTCCCCGGTCACGTCGCGGCCATCCACGCGCACCGTCGTCTGGCCGTTCTCATACGAGAGGTCCACGTCGATCGTGGGCACGACGGAGAGAATCTTCTCGTCCGTGACTTCGCCGCCCTGTTGCAGGACCTTCCAGGCCACGGCGCGGTACATGGCGCCCGTGTCGATGTACGTATAGCCGAGCTTTTTGGCCGCCAGCTGCGCCACGGTGCTCTTGCCGGCTCCGGCCGGCCCGTCGATTGCTACTACAAGTTTCTTCAAGACTGTTACCCCCAACTCAAATGATTCTTGCGCCTCTCTTCACTGCTGCAAGTCCTGCAGCGTCCGGTAGAACGCCGGATACGAGATGTTTACGCATTCCGGGCGCTCGAGCGCGACGCCGGCGCCGGCCGTGCCGAGAATGGCGAGCGACATGGCCATGCGGTGGTCATCGTACGAGAAGCAGGAAGCATGCTGCACCTTCGTGCCGCCGTGGATGACGAGGCTGTCCGCGCCGGCTTCCACGGAGCCCGGCGCGAGCTTGTTGAATTCGTCCGCGATGGCCTGCAGGCGGTCCGTCTCCTTGACGCGCAGTTCGCCGGCGCCCGTGATGACCGTGTCGCCCTCGGCAAAGAGTGCAGCCACGGCGATGACGGGAATCTCGTCGATGAGGCGCGGCATGATCTCAGCGCCAAACGACGTGCCGTGGAGCACCGAGGCCTCGACGCGGATGTCAGCCGCCGCCTCGCCGCCGCTCACGCGCTCATTTTGAAGCGCGATGTGCGCGCCCATGGCCCTGAGCACATCGAGGATGCCCGTGCGCGTCGGGTTGACGCCGACATTCTTGAGGAGCAGGCTGCTGCCCGGCACGATGGCGCCGGCCACGAGCCAGTAGGCGGCCGAGCTGATGTCGCCGGGTACCTCGATGGCCTCAGGCGCCGTGAATGACCCGACCGGGCGGATGGTCACGGCCGTACCCTCTTTTTCCGTGTAAACGCCGAAGGCCTCGAGCATGCGCTCCGTGTGGTCACGTGACGTGAAGGGCTCGACGACCGTTGTCGGGGCATCCGCGTACATGCCCGCGAGCAGGATGGCCGACTTGACCTGGGCGCTCGCGACGGGGCTCTCGTAGACCATGCCCGAGAGCCTGCGGCCGGCCGGCACGACCGTGATCGGCAGCTTCGTGTTCTGCACGCGGCCGTAGATCTTCGCGCCCATCTGCGTCAAAGGCTTGATGACGCGACCCATCGGGCGCTTGTGCAGCGAGGCATCGCCCGTGAAGGTCGTGAGGAACGGCTGCGGCGCGAGGATGCCCATCATGAGGCGCAGTGTCGTGCCGGAATTGCCCGCATCGATGATGGAGGACGGCTCCTGAAGGCCGTGCAGGCCATGGCCGCAGACCGTGAGTTCCGTATCGCTCTCAAATGTCACGGCAGCCCCGAGCGCCTGCATGCAGGCAGCTGTCGAAAGGCAATCCTGGGCATGCAGGAAATTCGTGATGTGCACAGGCGTCGAGCCGAGTGCCGAGAACATGACACTGCGGTGGGAAATGGACTTGTCGCCCGGGATCGCGACGGTGCCGTGCAGGCCGCGAGCAGCCTGCGCGATGGTCTTCGTTTGTTCCATAAGGAATCCTCCATTCTCGTCTTTCAGATGTTCAGCGGGACAGCGGCATAGACCCGCCCTCCCCTTTGGTACTTTTCAATCGTCGTTCCAGACGCTCCAGCAGCCCGCGGCGTTGCCCATCGAGAAGGCCGCCTGCAGGTTGTAGCCGCCCGTGTAGGCATCGACATCGACGACCTCGCCGGCAAAGTAGAGGCCGGGCACGAGCTTCGATTCCATCGTCTTCGGGTTGATCTCCTTGACGGAGACGCCGCCGGCCGTCACGATGGCCTCGGCGATTGGCCGCGTCTTCGTAATGGTCAGCGTCAGATGCTGCAGCGTCTCGACGAGGCGGCGGCGCTCCTCGGCCGTGACCTGATGCACGGGCTTGTCGGGGTCAAGGTAGGCATAGTCGAGCACGGGCTCGATGAGCTTGTGCGGCAGGAGGTCCACGAGGCCGTTCTTGAGGGACTTGCGGATGTACTGCGCAAAGTCGCGCTGGATCCTTGCATCAAGCTTCTCAGGTGTCAGTGCAGGCTTGAGATTGAGCGTGAGTTCCACGAGCTGATTCTTCGCGAGGCACTCAGCCGCCTGCCGGCTGGCCGAGAGGATGATTGGTCCCGTCACGCCGAAATGCGTGAACATCATCTCGCCGAAGAGTTCCTGCACGGGCTCGCCGTCCGCGAGCAGCGTCGCGCGCACATTGCGCAGCGAGAGGCCCTGGACATCTCTCACCCATTCTTCCTCCGTCTCGAGCGGCACGAGCGACGGACGGACCGGCACGATGGTGTGGCCGAGCTTTGCCGCCATCGTATAGCCGTCGCCAGAGGATCCCGTGCCCGGATACGACGCGCCGCCGACGGCGAGGATCACGGCATCAGCCTTGTAATGCGCACCCGTTTTCGTGCGCACGCCCGCCACGCGGCCATCCTGTGTCAGGATGTCGGATACGGGTGTCTCGAGCTCCATTGTCACGCCGAGCTCGTGCAGCCGGTGCACCATGGCGTCGACGGCGTCCTGTGCCCTGTCGCTGACGGGAAAGACGCGGTTGCCGCGTTCCACCTTGACAGGCACGCCCTGCTGCTCAAAGAAATCCATGACATCGCGGTTGTCATACGCGCGCATGGAACTGTTGAGGAAAGCGCCGTTGCCGTGGATATTGCGGATGATTTCGGGCACGTCGGCCGCGTTCGTGATGTTGCAGCGACCCTTGCCCGTGATCATCATCTTGCGTCCGGGCCTCTTCATCTTCTCGAGCAGTGTGACCGCCGCCCCGTTCTCAGCGGCGCGGATGGCCGCCATCATGCCGGCCGGCCCCGCGCCGATCACCAGTATGTGTTTCATGCTTCTGCCTCCTCAAGACCTGCCAGCCGGTAAAGCGCCTGCACTTCCTGCGCCTGCAGCGCGCGGTGCTGCCCGCGCGGCACGCCCAGGAGCGTGAGCCCGGCAAAACGGGTGCGCTTGAGCGCACGCACATCACAGCCGACAGCCGCGAACATGCGGCGCACCTGGCGGTTGCGTCCCTCGTGGATCGTGATGGCTGCGCGCGTGAGGCCGCGTTCCTCCCCCAAAAGCTCTACCCTGGCCGGTGCCGTCATGCCGTCTTCGAGCAGCAGGCCCTCGCGCAGGGCCTTGAGTTTCTCCGGTGTGAGCTCGCCCGTCACGCGCGCGACATACGTCTTTTCCACCTCGTACTTCGGGTGCAGCAGGCCGTTCATGAGTGCGCCGTCATTCGTGATGAGCAGGAGTCCCTCCGTGTTGTTGTCGAGCCGCCCGACGGGATAGACGCGCTCGCGCACCTCCGGCAGGAGGTCGAGCACCGTGCGGCGCCCACGCTCATCCTTCGCCGTCGAGAGATACCCCTTCGGCTTGTTGAGCAGGAAGTAGACGTGACGCTCCCTGCTGGCCAAAGGCTTGCCATCGACCGTTATGATGTTCTCCTCAGCCTCGAATTTGAGGCCGAGTTCGCGCACGACCTGGCCATCGACGGCCACACGGCCCGCTTCGATGAGCTTCTCGGCCGCCCGGCGCGACGCAACGCCCGCCTGACTGATGATTTTCTGTAAACGCTCTGCCATCGCTGTCTCTACTTCCTTTTCCTTTCTCATGACACGCTTCTCATGTGCCCGCACATGATTCTCATTTCGCACTGCTAACGCCCAGGAGCGACTGCAGCCAGTGCCAGACCGTCAGGAAGAACGAGCGCCGCGTGACGCTCGTGCCGGCCAGAAGATCCGTCGCGGCGACTTCCTTATCGTCGAGCAGCACGACGAAGCGGCCGACCACCTCGCCCTCCTCGACGGGAGCCTGCAGCTTCTGGGGTACCTCGAGCTTCGTCTCATACTGGCGCGCGTCGCCCTCCTTGAGCTTCGCGAGTGTGATGGTTCCGGCAGCCTTCAAGGGAACGCGCGTGCCGTTGCCGCCCGCCGTCGGTGCATAGCCGGCGACATCGCCCTCCGTCACGAGGGTCACGGGCTCCACATGCGCGAATCCGTAGTCGAGCAGCTTGATGGAATCGTTCCACATGTAGACGGAATCGAGCACAACGGCCACGAGCTGCAGGCCGTCCTTTTTCGCTGCCGAGACGAGACAGCGGCCCGCCGCATCGGTGTAGCCGGTCTTGACGCCGTTGGCGCCGCGGTAGAGCCAGAGCATCTGGTTCTCGTTGCGCAGGCGGTGCTCGGGGTCCTTGACCCAGTCAAAGTGCATCTCCTTCGTGCTGACGATTTCCTCGAAGCCCGGCACCCTGTAGCCATAGGAGGCGATGAGCGCCATATCGTAGGCCGTCGTGTAATGGTCGTCGCGTGGCAGACCATTGGCGTTGGCGAAATTCGTGTTGACCGCGCCGATCTCGTGTGCCTTCTTCGTCATCATCGCCGCGAACTTGTCGACGGAACCGGCGATGTGTTCGGCGACGGCCACCGTCGCATCATTGCCCGAATGCATCATCATGCCGTAGAGCAGATCGCCCATGCGGATCTTCTCACCGGCCTCGAGCCAGATGGTCGACCCTTCCGTGCCGGCCGCGTTGCTGCTGACCGTGACCACATCGTCGAGATTCGAGTTCTCGAGAGCCAGGATCAGCGTCATGATCTTCGTCGTGCTGGCCGGGAAACGCCGCGCATCCATGTCGCGCGCGTAGATGACCTGCCCCGTCGCGGCATCCATGACGACGGCCGAGCGGGCCGTCAGGTTCTGCAGGGGGTCATCGGGACGGACGACGAGCCCCGGCACATCGGGACGCGGCATCTCCTTGATATCGTATACGGCTTCCGCCCAGGCATGCTGCTGGCTGAGCGGGCTGATGAGGCAGGAAACGGCCATGCTTCCCGCCAGCAGCAGCCGGCCGGCTGTTCTCTTTTTCAAAATCCAAAACGCTCCTTATTTTCCCCTCTTGCGGGGAATTGATATGCATCTGTTTATTTTATCATTCTGTCCCGCCAATCGCAACACATTCCGGCATCACCGCTTCTTGATGGCGTTCTCGCCGAGCAGCGCGGTGAGCGCTGCGTCCGCCTCGGGGCTGCCGTCGAGCCAGAACGCGCCTGAGGCCTTCTGCCAGTGGCCCTGGCTGTGGAAATACGTGACGTGATTGCCGCGGTGCCCGGCAAAGATCTCATGCATCGCCGCTTTCTGCTGCTCGTCAAGGCCCGCGGGCGGCAGGGTGATGTAGTATTCCGTGAGGTAGAGGTCGAGCGGCCAGATCGTGTCGGCGATGAGCTTGACCTCACCGTCCGTCGTGATATCGGCCTTGCCCTGCACGACGATCGGTGAATCGGGCACGAGCATGTTGACATGCTGGTAGAAGATGCGCGGGAACACCGTGACCTCGATCGAATCGGTGAAATCCTCGAGCGTCACGAAGCACATCGTGTCACCCTTCTTCGTCGTGATGCGCTTGGCCTCCGTGATCATGCCGCCGAGCCGCAGCACCTGATGGTTCCGGATGCCGTTCTCCTGCAGCGAGCCGATGCGCGGCAGATTCTCGAGCTTGTCGGCAAACTGGTCCAGAGGATGCCCCGTGATGTAGAAGCCCGTCGTCTCCTTCTCCCAGTTCAGCATCTCCTGCTTCGAGACTTCGGGGATGTCGGGCAGCTTGATGGTACCGGCCTCGCCCATCGTCTCCTCCGTGAAGAGCCCGAGCTGACCGCTCTGGCGGTCGCGCTGCTTCTGATACGCCTCGGTGACGGCCTGCGGCAGGATGGCGAGCAGCTGGCTGCGCTTCGCGCCCGTGCTGTCGAACGCACCGCATTTGATGAGGCTTTCCATCACGCGCCGGTTGACGATGCGCATATCGACGCGCGCGCAGAAATCCTGCAGCGAAGCAAACGGCCCGTCCTGCGCACGGATCTTCTCGACGCTCTCGATGGCGCTCTCGCCGACGTTCTTGACGGCCGCAAGACCGAAGCGGATGGCATCGCCGTCGACGCTGAAATACGAGGAGCTCGCATTGATGTCGGGCGGCAGGATGCGGATGCCCATGCGGCGGCTGAGCTCGATATACGTCGATACCTTCGGCGTGTCCATGATGCTCGTGAGCATCGCGGCCATGAACTCCGCCGGATAGTGTGCCTTGAGGTACGCCGTCTGCCAGGCCACGAGCGCATACGCCGCACTGTGCGACTTGTTGAAGCCGTAATCGGCGAAATGCGTCAGGAGGTCGAAGATCGTGTTGGCAAGTCCCGGCTCGATGTGATTCTTCGCGCAGCCCTGCAGGAAATTCTCCTTCTGGGCCATCAGGATCTCGTGTTTCTTCTTGCCCATGGCGCGGCGCAGGAGGTCGGCCTGGCCGAGCGTGAAACCCGCGAGCACCTGCACGATCTGCATGACCTGCTCCTGGTAGAGCACGACGCCGAACGTTTCCTTGAGGATGGGCTCGAGCAGCGGATGCATGTAGGTGACCTCCTTCTCGCCGTGGCGCCCGGCGATGAAGTCCTCGACCATGCCGCTGCCGAGCGGTCCCGGCCGATAGAGCGCGACGAGCGGGATGAGGTCAGAGAAGCCCTCAGGCGCGAGGTCGCGCACGAGCTGCGTCATGCCGGACGACTCCATCTGGAACACGGCTCCCGTGCGCCCCTCGCAGAGCATCTTCGACGTCGCCTCATCCTCGAGCGGGATCTTGTCGATGTCGATTTTCTCATGGTGGCTCTTCTCGATGTTCGCGAGCGTGTCGCTGATGACCGTCAGCGTGCGCAGGCCCAGGAAGTCCATCTTGAGGAGGCCGAGCTCCTCGACGTGGTCCTTGTCGTACTCAGTGACGAGCGTGCCCTCTGAGATCGAGACAGGCACGTAATCCGTCAGCGGATTGCGCGCGATCACGACGCCGGCCGCATGCGTCGAAGAGTGGCGCGGCAGACCCTCGAGCTTGCGCGCAAGGTCGATGAGGCGCTTGACCTCGGGACGCTCCTCATAAGCCCGTCGGAAATCGGCCGACTCCTTCATGGCCTTATCGAGCGTGATCTTGAGCTCGTTGGGCACGAGCCCCGCGATCTCCGCCACCTCGGCATACGGCATGTTGAGCACGCGGCCGACATCGCGGATGGCGCCCTTGGCCGCCATCGTGCCGAACGTCACGATTTGCGCGACATGGTCGTAGCCGTAGCGTTCCTTGACGTAATCGATGACCCTGCCGCGCTGGATGTAATCAAAGTCCACATCGATATCCGGCATCGTCACGCGCTCCGGGTTCAGGAAGCGCTCAAAGAGCAGATCGTACTTCAGAGGATCAAGATTCGTGATGCCGAGCAGGTACGCGACGATGCTGCCGGCCGCCGAGCCGCGGCCCGGGCCCACGCCGATGCCGTGCTCGCGCGAATAATTGATGAAATCCCAGACGATGAGGAAGTAGCTGTCGTAGCCCATGCGGTGGATGATGCCGAGCTCGTATTCGAGGCGCTCCCGGACCTTTTCCGTAATCTCGGAGTAGCGGCGCGGCAGATTCTCCTCGCAGAGATGGCGCAGATACGCCTCGTCGTCGGCATACGGCGAAGGGATTGGATAATACGGCAGCTGCAGATGGCCAAACTCAAAATCCACCTGGCACCTTGCCGCAATCTTTTCCGTATTGGTGATGGCCTCGGGATACTCGGAAAAGAGCGCCGCCATCTCCTCGGGTGACTTGAGATAATAATCATCGCTCGCAAAGCGCATGCGCGAAGGGTCGTCAATCGTCTTGCTCATCTGGATGCAGAGCAGGATGTCGTGAAACTCACTGTCCTCGCGGTGCACGTAGTGCAGGTCGTTCGTCGCAACGAGCCCGACATCGTATTTCTTCGCGAGCTCCACGAGCCCAACATTGGCCTTGCGTTCCTCGGGCAGCCCGTGGTTCTGGATCTCGAGGAAGAAATTATCGCGGCCGAAAATCCCGAGGTATTCCTGTACGAGCGCCTCGGCATGCTCCCTGTTATCCTGCAGGATGGCACGCGGGATCTCGCCGGCAATGCAGGCCGACAGGCAGATGATGCCCTCGTGGTACTTTTGCAGGAGCTCCTTGTCGACGCGCGGCTTGTAGTACATACCCTCGATGTTCGCGAGCGAGACGAGCTGCACGAGGTTGCGGTAACCCGTCTGATTCTCGGCGAGCAGGATCAGGTGATAGTAGCGCACGCCGCCTGTCTCCTGGCGGTCCCTGCGGTCACCGGGCGCCACGTAGACCTCGCAGCCAATGATGGGCTTCACGCCCTGCTTCTTCGCTTCCTTATAAAAATCGATGACCCCGTACATCGCGCCGTGGTCGGTGATGGCAATGCTGTCCATGCCGAGCTCTTTCGTCGCCGCGATGAGATCCTTGATGCGGCTCGCACCGTCGAGCAGGCTGAATTCCGTATGGACATGAAGATGGGTAAACGACATTCTCGCACTCCTTCCCCCATGAAATCGGACAGAGCTTCTCTGTCCGCAGTCAGCAGAAAAGCCGGAGACGCAGCTCCGGCTCAAATTCCTTATGATGGTGCTAAGACTCAGACCTCCATGATGATTGGCAGGATCATCGGACGGCGGCGGGTCTTCTCGAAGAGATAGCGGCCGAGCGCATCGCGCACGTTCGCCTTGATGGCAGCCCATTCCTTGACCTTTTCATCCTCGCAACGATCGAGTGCCTGCTGGACGCGGGCCTTCGCCTCGTCCATGAGGGCCTCCGACTCGCGCACGTAAACAAAGCCGCGCGAGACGATGTCCGGGCCGGCGACGACGCGGTTCGTCTGCTTGTTCATCGTCACGACGACGATGAGAATACCGTCCTGCGAGAGCTGACGGCGGTCGCGCAGCACGATGTTGCCGACATCGCCGACGCCGAGGCCGTCGACCATGACCATGCCGGCCGTGACCTTGCCGGCCACCTGGCCCTTCTCGCGCGTGAACTCGAGGATCTGGCCGTTCTCGCTGATGAAGATGTTCTCCTTCGGCATGCCGAGCTCACGGGCAAGGCGTGCATGCTGCACGAGATGGTGGTACTCGCCGTGGACCGGGATGAAGAATTTCGGGCGTACGAGATTGTGCATGAGCTTGAGCTCTTCGCGGCTCGCATGGCCCGAGACATGGATGCCCTGGTTGCGGCCGTAGATGACGTTGGCACCGAGCTTCATGAGGTTGTCGATGGTCTTCGAGACAAGCTTCTCATTGCCCGGGATTGGCGTGGCCGAGATGATGACCGTATCGCCCGGCACAATGCCAACCTTGCGGTGATCCGACATCGACATGCGCGTCAGAGCCGACATCGGCTCGCCCTGGCTGCCCGTCGTGATGATGACCACCTGCTCCATGCGGTAGTTGTGGATCTCATCGATGTCGATGAGCGTGCCCTCAGGCGCCGTGATGTAGCCGAGCTCGAGCGAGATGTTGACGACGTTGACCATGCTGCGGCCAAGTACGGCAACATGGCGCTTGTAGCGCACCGCCGTGTCAATGACCTGCTGGATGCGGTGGACGTTCGACGAGAACGTCGCGACGATGATGCGGCCGCGCGCGTTGTGGAACGCCTTGTCAAAGGCCGCACCGACCGTGCGCTCCGACGGCGTATGGCCTTCGCGCTCCGAATTCGTCGAATCGGCCATGAGGACGAGCACGCCGCGGTTGCCGAGATCCGAGAACCGGCGGAAATCCGTCATCTTGCCATCGATTGGCGTGTAGTCGAGCTTGAAGTCGCCCGTGTGCACGATCATGCCGACCGGCGTCTTGATGGAAAGGCCGACGGCGTCAGGAATCGAGTGGTTGACGCGGATGAAGCCGACGGAGAAGCAGCCGACATTGATGATGTCGCCCTGCATGACCGAATGCAGATTGCTCGAGTCGACGCCGTTCTCCTTGAGACGTCCCTCGAGGATGCCGAGCGTCAGCCGCGTGCCGTAGACCGGCACATTGATTTTCTTGAGGACGTACGGCAGTGCGCCGATGTGATCCTCGTGGCCGTGCGTCAGCACGATGGCCTTGATCTTGTCCTTGTTCTCAACGAGATAGCTGATATCCGGAATGACGAGATCGATGCCGAGCATGTCCTCTTCCGGGAACATAAGGCCTGAATCGATGACGAGAATCTCATCGTCCACACGGATGACCGTCATATTCTTGCCGATTTCCCCCAGGCCTCCGAGAGGGATAATCTGTAATTTTTGTGCTCCTTTAGACAAAAAAAGTACACCTCCACTGATAATGCTGATTGAGTTCTTTCTTTATAGTGAATTTTATTGCGTTCGTAATTCGTAATACGACAAGCAGACCTGAAGCATCGCGCATTCAGGAATCGCTTATGAAATTGTATCCGCTCAAATCATTCTTTTTTATTTTATCATCATGTAATCCATAAATCAACGAAATTCCATGGAAAAAGGCCACTTCCTGCCAATGAGGAAGCGGCCTTTCGCAAAACAGGCAGAAATCTGCACATGATTTCGTATTGATTCAGTTGGTTTCGTCGAGAATGCGCACGCCGTAATGCACCTTGCTGTACCTGCCGCCCATGATGTGCGAAAAGCCCAGGCGCGCGAACTCATGGCTGCGGGCATTCTCCTTAAAGACGACGCGGTGGCGGGCGACGCGGCAGGCATCCTCGATCATCGCGGGCGTGACGGCCGCGTAGTTGGCGACGGTCCGCAGCGGCGTGAGACTGCGGCTCTCCATCAGCGGATGGCGGAACATCGGATCGAAGTAGACGACATCGAACGATTTGTCAGGCAGCGTCTTCAAGTAGTGCGCGGCCTCATCACAGACGGTATGGACGCCGCGCATGGCCTCCTGGATTGGCCAGTTTTCCGCCTTGAAATGCTGCAGGCCGTAGCCGACGACCGTCTCGATGAGAGGCTCGGACTCCACACCTGTCACGGAACCTTCGGGCCCCACCGCAAAGCTCGCGACGATGGCGTCGGCGCCGAAGCCCAGCGTGCAGTCGAGCACGTGCATGCCGCGCACAAGATCCATGGCCTCGACCATGCGGTCGCCCTCGCCGCCGCTGCCGAAGCGCAGGTTCTTGAGGCGAAGATGCGCCATATTCGGGTGGAAGAAGAGGTCGCCGTGCGGTGTCTCAAGCGTCAGGAGACCGTGCTTGGCCACGAGCAGGAACTCGGCGCCACAGTGCTCGCGCAGGGCTGCCGATGACCGGTTTCGGCGCTCGACGTAAGGGATGCCGGCGTGCGCAGCCGCCCATCTCGCAAGCGTCACGGCGTCTTCCGTCTGCTTGCGCCCCGTTGTCGCGACGGCTCTTATCCTTGATGCCTTTGGCATCACCAGGTCCAACGCTTCCCGTATGTCATTTGTCTCGTGCAAAAGAATCCTCCTCTCAAGCCGGGTCAAAAGCCGAAGCCCGTGCGCTTGAACATCTTCGCGAGCTCGTCGTTGCTGAATTTCAGGATGGTCGGACGGCCGTGCGGGCAGGTGTACGGGAACGGCGTGTGCGCGAGCTCGTCCAGGATAATCTGCATCTGGCGCAGGCTGAGCTCTTCGCCGGCCTTGATGGCCGCGCGGCAGGCCGTCGTCGCCAGACATGCCTGACGGATTTCCTTCGCGGAAGTCTTGTGCATCTCGTGCAGATTCGTCAGAATTTCCCGCACGATGTCCTCAGCCTCGCTGACGGGCACATCGGCCGGTACCTCCACGAGGCGGAATTCGCGCTCGCCGCTCGGCTCCATGTGGAAGCCCAGTGAGACGAAGAGGTCCCGGTTCTCTTCAATGAGCGCAGCCTCGCTGTCGTCAAACGAGAGAATCTGATGCACAAGCAGCTGCTGCGACGGGATGCCCTCGGCCATGGCCGAGAACTTATCGAACAGGATGCGCTCGTGCGCCGCGTGCTGGTCGATGATGTAGAGGCCCTTGGCGTCCTGCGCGATGATGTACGTGAGGTCGACCTGCCCAATGGGGATGATGTTGCCGTCATTTTCAAGCAGCACACCATGCTCTTGGCAGGACTCAGCGGCAGAATCTGCCTGCGGAGCAGTTTTTGCCTGCGGCTGTATGCCCGCTTCACCCTGTACGGCGGCAGCGGCTGGCGCGGACGCCCCTCTTGCCACTTCCTGGCGGCGCTCCTGCTGCAGGGCCGCCTGTGCCTCGTGAAATTCCATGGCAGGCCTTGCACTGCCATGCACGGCTTCGTAAATGGTCTGCGGTCTGCCAGCAGGCTGCAACTCCTGGCCGCCAGCTGCAGCCTGCTCCCGGCGCGGCCACGAGGGCACGGGCGAGAGCGGCTCCGTCGCGGGCACGAAGCGCATGGGCTCCATCGTATAATGATGCTCGGGCTTTTCCACGACGGCCGCCACCTCGCCGAGCGCGCGGTCTGCCGCCGGCCGTATGGCATCGAGCACGGCCTTGTAGACCGCCTTGAAGACGCGGCTCTCATCCTCGAATTTGAGCTCGCTCTTCTGCGGATGCACGTTGACGTCAATCGTGCGCTGCGGCACCTCGATGTTGACCACGGCCAGTGGGAAGCCGCTCTTCGGGATCAGCGACTTATAGGCGTTGTCAATGGCCTTCGCAATTGCGCGGTTCTGGATGATGCGCGAATTGACGATGTACGTCTGCCAGGCGCGGCTGCTCTTGAGCATCGACGGTTTCGTGATGTAGCCCGAAATGTGGATTTCCTCGCCGTCGAGCGACAGCGCGAGCAGGGAATCGGCCGCCTTGGCCCCGTAAATAGCGCGGATGGCATCGAAGAGATTGCCGTTGCCCGGCGTCACGACGGATACCTTATTGTTGTTGATGAACTGGAACGCGATATCAGGGCGCGAAAGGGCCAGTTTGACGATGAAATCGTTGATCTTGCCGCCCTCCGTATGCGTCGTCTTGAGGAATTTCTTGCGCGCCGGCGTGTTGAAGAAGAGGTCCTCGACCTTGATCGTCGTGCCGAGGCTGCAGCCGGCCTCGCGGATATCGGGCTCCTGCCCGCCGCAGATATCGACGCGCGTGCCGAGGTCCTCGCCTTCCTGCCGCGTCAACAGGGAAAAGCGCGAGACTGAGGCGATCGTCGGCAGGGCCTCGCCGCGGAAGCCCAGCGTGCCAATCGTGTTGAGGTCGCTGACGGCCTTGATCTTGCTCGTCGCATGGCGCAGGATGGCCAGGCGCGCGTCCTCCGCACTCATGCCCCGGCCGTTGTCCGTCACGCGCATGAAGCTCGTGCCGCCCGCCATGATTTCGACCTCGATGCGCGTCGCACCGGCATCTATGGCGTTCTCGACGAGCTCCTTGATGACAGACGCCGGCCGTTCGACGACCTCGCCGGCCGCGATTTTGTTGATGGTATTGTCATCGAGTACGTGAATCGTGCTCATGCCTGACCCTCCTCCCGTTTCGCCTGCTCCTGCAGCTTGTAAAGTGCGTTCATGGCCTCAAGCGGCGTCATCGTCATGACATCGAGTGCCAAAAGCGACGACGCGAGGCTCGAGGAAAAGAGCGAGCCCATCGAGGCGTCCGCCTGCTTCTGTCCTGCCGAAACTGCGGCAGCCGCAGTCCCCTTGGACACTTCTGCCGCCTGCCCGGCAGCCGGTACGGCCGCCTGCTCCGGCGCCGCGGCCTCGAGCTCCGCAAGGATTTCCTCGGCACGGGCCGTCACGGATTTTGGCAGACCCGCGAGGCGCGCGACGTGGATACCGTACGACTTGTCCGCCGCGCCCTTGATGATGCGGCGCAGGAAGGCCACCTGCTTGCCGCGTTCCTTGACGGCCACGCAGTAATTCTTGATTTTCTCGTCCTCGAGGTCCGTGAGCTCATGGTAATGCGTCGCGAAGAGCGTCTTGGCATGGACCTTCTTCTCGATGTATTCGATGACAGCGCGCGCGATGCTCATG
This sequence comes from Mitsuokella sp. AF33-22, assembly GCF_003475755.1. NCBI lineage: Bacteria > Bacillati > Bacillota > Negativicutes > Selenomonadales > Selenomonadaceae > Mitsuokella > Mitsuokella sp. AF33-22. The sequence continues at coordinate 127,056 of NZ_QRQA01000003.1, forward strand.
CCGTCGAATGTGCTCGTGCCGCGGCCAATCTCGTCGAGGATGACGAGGCTGTCCTTCGTCGCGTACTTCAGGATCTGCGCGACCTCATTCATCTCCACCATGAAGGTGCTCTGTCCGCTCACGAGGTCGTCACTCGCGCCGATGCGCGTGAAGATGCGGTCCACAGGCGAAATCGATGCCTCGCGCGCCGGGATGAAGCTGCCAATCTGCGTCATGAGCGTCAGAAGGGCCACCTGGCGCATGTAGGTGGACTTGCCGGCCATGTTCGGCCCCGTGATCAGCATGATCTCGCAGTCGTGATGGTCGAGCTGCGTGTCGTTCGGCACGAAGAGGTCGCGCGTCAGGATGCGCTCGACGAGCGGGTGGCGGCCATCCTTGATGTCGATGGCCCCGTTCATCGTCAGCTGCGGACGCACGTAATGATACGTGCTGGCCGCTTCAGCGAGGCTCGCGAGCACATCGACGAGCGCAATCTCATGCGCCGTCTGCTGCACCTCGGTCAGATGCGCCTTGATCGTCTCGCGTACCTCCGTGAAAAGATTGTATTCGATATTGACAATCTTTTCCTGTGCACCGAGGATCTTCGTCTCGAATTCCTTGAGTTCCTCCGTGATGTAGCGCTCGGCGTTCGCGAGCGTCTGCTTGCGGATGTAGCGGTCCGGCACGAGCGACGTGCCGCTGTGGCGCACTTCAATATAGTAGCCGAATACCTTGTTGTAGCCAATCTTGAGCGTCTTGATGCCCGTCTGCTCGCGCTCGCGCTCCTCGATTTCCTGCAGCATGGCCTTGCTGTCGTGCGAGATGCGGCGGTACTCGTCGAGCTCTTCATTGTAGCCCGTCTTGATGATGCCGCCCTCGCGCAGGCTGATGCCCGGCTCATCGACGATGGAGCGTTCCAGCAGGTCGACGAGCTCCGCGAAGCACTCGATGCCCGCCGCGCACTGCCGCAAGAGTTCCGACTTGACCCCCTTCATATTTTCCTTGATGCCTGGCAGGCACATCAGCGAAATCTTGAGGGCGATGAGGTCGCGCGCGTTGGCCGTGCCGACCTCTATGCGCGTCAGGAGACGCTCGAAATCATGGATTTCCTTGCAGCCCTGCCGCACGCCGCCGCGCAGTGCAAAATCCGCCGCAAACTCCTCCACGGCATCCTGCCGCCGGCTGATTTTCGGGATGCTTAAAAGCGGGTACTCGAGCCATTTCTTGAGGAGGCGGCTGCCCATGGCCGTTTCCGTGAAATCGAGCACATCGAGCAGCGTATCCTTCTTGCCGCCGTCGCGCAGGTTGCGCGTGATCTCAAGATTACGTAGCGTGTACGTGTCGACCACGAGATTTTCCGAAGCATCGAGATACGTGAGCTGGTTGAGGTGCGTGAGATCCGTCTTGACGGTCTCGTGTAGGTAATCGAGAAGTGTCGCGACGGCTGCCCTGGCCTCGGGTGCCGTCGGGCGCGTCGCCGCGTCGAAATGCTGGACAAGGCGGTCATCGATGTGCGCCGACACCTCGTCGATCATCGTGAACGAGCAGTGCGGCAGGCGCAGCGCGATGAATTCGCGCAGTTCCTGCTCAAAGGAAAGCCTGCCGACGAGCAAGAGCTCCGGCATCATGAGGCGGTACAGCTCATCCTGCAGCATCTGCAGACGGTCCGGCCCCTGATAGATGCCGTAGAAGCACTCGCCCGTCGAGATATCCGCACCCGTCAGCACGATCTTTTCCGCCTGCTCGTGGACAAGCGCAATGTAATTGTTCTGCGCGTCCTTGAGCGCCGCTTCCGAGAGCACCGTGCCCGGCGTGATAATCTTGATGACTTCGCGCTTCGTCAGCCCCTTGGCCTTCGGATCGCCGATCTGCTCGGCGATGGCCACCTTGTAGCCCTTCTGCACGAGCTTGTTGACATACGTTTCCGCCGCATGATACGGCACGCCGCACATCGGCGCATTGTCCGGATTCTTGCTGCGGCTCGTCAGTGTCAGCCCGAGCTCCTTCGACACGAGCTTCGCATCGTCAAAAAACATCTCATAAAAATCACCGAGACGGAAGAACAGGATTGTACCGGGATTCTGCTCCTTCGCCGCGAGATACTGACGCATCATCGGTGTCATTTCCATCGATAGAAACACCTCCTGTAAAAAAATTCAGCGCTGCTTCCCTTCTCATCCAGCAGCCGATAAAACGAGAAAAGGCCCTCCCGCAGGAAGACCTTTTCCATCTGTTAAAAACCAGCCTGCTTCCCTGCAGGCAGTCATTCCAGGGATTTTCACTCAGCGGACGCGCTCGCCCTTGAGCACCCAGGTCTGCGGGTGCGTGATTTTCACCGTCACGAAATCGCCCGGCTGCTCGCCGTCATGCGCGAACAGGACAATCTTGTTCGTGCGCGTGCGCCCGGACCAGACAGCCGCATCATTCTTGCTCGGCCCCTCGACCATGACCTCGACTTCCCTGCCGAGCAGTTTCGTATTGATCTCGAGGCTGATCTCATTCTGCACGTCCATGAGCTGCTGCAGGCGCGCCTTCTTGACATCCTCCGGCACCTGGTCCTCCATCTTCGCGGCCGGCGTGCCCGAACGCTTCGAATAAATGAAGGTATAGGCCGAATCGTAGCGGATCTCGCGCAGGAAATCGAGCATCTGCGCAAAATCCTCATCCGTCTCGCCCGGGAAGCCCACGATGAGATCCGTCGTCAGGCTGACCTCGGGGATGGCCGCGCGGATGCGGCGCACGAGATCCTTGTAGGCTTCCACCGTGTAGACGCGGTTCATGGCCTTTAAAATGCGGTTACTGCCGTACTGCACGGGCAGATGGATGTGCTCACAGAGATGCTCGCCGTTACGGATGGCCGCGATGACCTTATCCGACAGATCCTTCGGATGCGACGTCATGAAGCGCACGCGGCGGATGCCCGGCACCTCATCGACCATCTTCAGGAGATCGGCGAAATCCGCCTGCTTGTGGTCCTTGCCGTACGAATTGACATTCTGACCGAGCAGCGTGACCTCCTCGTAGCCGGCTGCGACGGCCTCCCGGACCTCCTTCACGATTTCCTCCGGCAGGCGGCTGCGCTCGCGTCCGCGCACGTACGGCACGATGCAGTACGTGCAGAAATTGTTGCAGCCGTACATGATGGGGATCCACGCCGAGAGCTTGCCGCTGCGCGCCACCGGCACATCATCCGGCAGCTCCGTCTCGCCGAGCTCCACATCGACGACATGGCCGTGCTCCGCCTCGATCTCGCGCACCACGCGCGTGAGCTCATGCACCTTGTTCGTGCCGAGCACGAAATCGATATGCGGCGCGCGCTTGATGAGAGCCTCACCCTCCTTCTGCGCCATGCAGCCCGTGATGCCGAAGATCAGATCCGGATTCTGCCGCTTGAGATGCTTGATCTCTCCGATCTTGCCGTAGACGCGGTCTTCCGCCGTCTCGCGCACGCAGCACGTATTGATGAGGATGAGATCAGCCTCTCCCATCTCCTCCGTCGGCTCATACCCGATCGTCTCCAACTGCCCCAGCATGCGCTCCGCATCGCTCTGATTCATCTGACAGCCATAGACAATCAGATGTGCAAAACGATGTACCTTGCCATCGATACGTTTCATATATATAATCCATCCTTTATTCCATGTATTCCATGATAGTCAATAGCATATTTTATCAGAATCCCATCATTTTGTCCATACTGAGATCGTACAGAACAGGCTTATCCACGAACCTCTTCCACCGCTTCGCGATCCCCCTTCTCCGGGGATGCCCCCGGCATCCCGCGCTTCGCGCCCATGCGCGAGGACGGGCGACTTGCTGCGCTCGTCGTCCTACCGAAGGAAATGAGCCCGAGCGAAGGGATGCGTTCCGCCTGGAGGCACGTGGCGATTGCCCGCAGGGATGGGGCCCAATACGAAAACCTCGTCGCGCCGGATGTTAGAACGCCGCGGCAGGCGGCGAAGTACCTTTGCTGTTCACAGTCAGTTGGGTCACATTTAGGCGCGCGCTGAAGCCGGAATGCATCCCGCAGCGTCATCGGTCGTACGCACATCCTCGTCCATGGCCCCCTTTCGGCCCTGCGGGCCACACCCGGGGATGCCACCGGCATCCCGCGCTTCGCGCCCGTGCGCGGGGCTATAACGCTTGCAAGGACTTGCTGTTGGGTACTGTTCTTCCCCGTCCGTCCAAGGACCTCTTCCACCGCTTCGCGGTCCCCCTTCCCCGTGCGCGGGGAAGGCGCCACTCCAAGATGTGATTCTGCGTCGCTCCCTCGTCCCTGCTTTTCGTTTTTCTATCAGGACTGCCAGTCAATGCCGATGTTGCCTGACACTTCTTATGCCAGTCGCTGTTGGTCCGTGCGCAAAATCAATCAAAGAGCCCAAGCTGGTCGTAGGAGTTGAGGCGGGCCAGGCTTTCGGGATGGTGTTCTTCGAAGAAGGCGGTCTTGATCTCCTGCTCGGGAATCACCGTCCTGCTCTTGTGGTCAGCCGTATCGGCGAAGCGGCAGCTGTAGACGACGGGGAAGTATTTGCGGATGAAGCTGCCTTCCTGATGGGCTGTCAGCGCGATGATCTGGAAGCCCAGCTGCTGCGCGATGAAAAAGACCGGGCTAAGAACATGGTCGCTCGAAGCCTTGCCAAACGGGTTATCTGCGACGACCACGCGCGTATTGTATTTGGCTTTCCGGATATGGCAGCGCTTCTCCGAAAGGTAATTGAGACAGCCGAGGAACAGGGCCATATTCTTGCTCCACGTCTCGCCGCCCGACCACTGATTCGATTCTTCCCACGGATAGGGCCGCTCGGAGAAGGTATTGCCGCTCGTCGCCTTGCGGCAGCGTACCTTGACGGCCTGATTCCCGAGCACGACATGCAGCATCTGCTGCGTCCGCAGCCGTTTCTCCAGCGTGTCGCGGATCTTCTTGCCGTCTTCCTGGCCGAGTTCATCATGATACGCGTCGCCATCGAGCTCCTGCGCCAGGTTGTTCAGATAGGACCGGATGGACGTGCGGGCCGCGGCTTCCTCCCATTCCGGCAGCTGGATCATGATGATGTCCTTTGCCGCCTCGCCCACCTTGACGCGCGTCCTCGAGGCAAGCTCCTTCAAGCCGTCACAGACCGACTGCAGATGAAGGATCATGTGCCGGAGCATATGCTCCATATGCGCCAGATGACTCCTTCGCTCCTCCTCGAAGAGGCTGATGGCCCCCTGCAGGCGTTCCCTGCTCTTCGTCTGCCAGTCAAGATATTCCTCGTAGCGCTCCTTGCTGCGCAGGCCGTCGACGATGCTGCGGCGCATCCGTTCTTCATGCACCTTGTCCTCACAGTAGAGGATGAACGCATTCTTCTGCTTCTCTCCGGCGCGCTGGCGCTGCTTTGCCGTCTCGAATGCCGTCTCCGCCTGCTCCAGACATGAGGCAATCCGTGTAGAAAGCTCCGAGCTGCCGGCGTCTTCTTCGAGCTTTTCGGGAAGCACCATGGGGATTTCCTCGCGCGCAAAGCCAAGCTGTTCGTTGCGGATTTCCAGCTGATGCACGAGTCCATCGAGAGCTTTTTCCTCGCGTCCGTTTGCCTGCAGTTGTGCCGTCAGTTCAGAGGCGAGCTTCCTCAATACTTCCTGCTGCTGCGCCGCCTCGCGCTGCACGTCTTCAAAAGGCTGCACAAGAGGCGTATAAACGCCGTATTCGCGCTCATGACGCGCCCGCTCGTTCTCGCACTGTCCGTCCTGTCGGTTGTACGTATCCTGCCGCGCCCGGCATTCCTTTTCGGCCTGCTGCTGTGCCTTCTTAAGCTGATGGGATGCCTGCAGCAGCGTTTCTTCGCGCAGGGCACCATCCTCCGGATAGACGAACGTCTCGTCGAGCTCCGTCTCCGCCCGGCGCTGCTGCTCGCAAATCTCTTTTTGCAGGCGTTTCTTGTCGGCCTGTGACTGGGCAATCTGTGCCTCGAGGCGCGCCCGACTGCTGTCGGCACCTTCCAGCTGGCTCTGCAGGCGGCGCCGCGTTTCCGCCAGTGCCTCATAGGAAAGTCTCTCTTGCGGCAGGACGGCCGTTTCCTGCTGCACATCCGGATAGTACATCATGCGCCGCACTTCCTGCAGGCGCGTTTCGGCCCCGGCCTCGTCATACGTCAGCGCATCCTGCTGACGTCGCAGGGCATCCAGTTCCCCCGTCAGCCGCTTTTCCTCTGCCTGCAGGACTGCGCAGGCCTGCAAAAGCTCGCTGTTACGCGCGAGGATTTCCTGGTGCTGGCGACGCAGTTCCTTATACTGCGCCAGTTGCCGGAGGCCATAGGAAAGCCAGGCCTCCCGTCTCTCCGCCTCCTGATGCTTCTTGCGGAAGCCCTCGGCATTCTGGCGGCACTGCTCCTGATTCCGGCGGGCTTCCCGCAGCACATGCTGCGTGCGCGAAAGGGTCTCCTGCAGCGACTGATACGCATCCCGCTGCTCGCGGTACCAAGTAAAGGGATACCGTTCCTCAAACTGCTTCAGGACTTGCAGCGAATGGCTGAGTTCCTGCCATTCCCGGTCATTTTCCCGCAGCAGGCCGTCAGCCCGGTCAGCCTCCTCCCGCATGGCGTCGAGCCAGTCACGGAACGCTGCCGGCTGCATGACGCGCTGCCAGTGCGAAGGTGCTACGATATGCAGGCCGCCGGTCAGCGTCTCCCCTGCCACGATGGCCCTTGCCTGCTGCTCGGACAGGATGAAGACAGGCTCAAAGAAATCCCCGGCCTCCTTTGCAAGAAGGCGCTGCAGCTGCGGCACATCCTCCTCCATGACCACGACGCTGAGTGCCCAGAACGGATATCGCGCATAAATCTCCTGTTGTTTCTCAGCCACGGCTTCCACGTGCAGCTGGAAGAATTCCACGCCGCTTTTAAGGAATACGAACTCGCTGCTCCAGGCTTCGATCTTGTCAAGCAGGACAGGATCCGCCGCGAATGCCTCGAGCCCATCGTAGAGATCCAGCCAGCGATGGGCCTGCCGGCGCTTCTTGTCGAGATCGTTATGCTGCTTTTCATGCATGACGACGGCATCGCTGAGCTGCTGGGCAAAGTATTCCGCCTGACGGTAGAGATCCGCTGCCTCGCGGGTGGTGTTGGCGCACTGCGGCCATTTCTGCAGATTCGCGAATACATCGCGCGCCGCCGTCGTCACGCGGTCCAGAGCGACCGTCCGCTCCTGCAGGGCCTGCTGCTGTTCATCACAGGCCTTTTCGGCTTCCGCAATCTGTCCGGCAGCCTTCTCTCCCTCTTCTTCGAAAAAGGCAATGTTCTGCGCATAATCATCCCGGTTCTTCCGGACTTCTGCCAGTTCCCGCCGCCAGGCCTGTTCCTGGGCATCCACATCCTGATGGACGGCATCGGTGAAGAGTTCCTGCTCGATGACTTCCTGCTGCGCGACAAGCGCGCCGATGCGCCCTTCGCCGCTGTCGATCTCCTGCCGGAGCTTCTGCTGACGGCGATGGTTCTCCCTCTGCTTTGCCTGACACGCAGCTTCGTGCTGCTTCTGCGTCTCCCGCTGCTGCCGGATTTCCTGGATGCGCGCTTCATGCTTCTGCTCCTGCTGCTGGAACCAGCCATGAAGCCAGGCGCCATTCTCCTTGAGCTGGGCGGCAAGCTCCTGCGTCTTCTGGTCGGCTGCCAGGAGAGAAAGTGCCCGCTGACGCTCGGCAAGCAGGCCCTCGGCCTGTGCGAGCTCCTGTTTCCTGCGGGCATAGCTGAGATTGGCGGACATGGTCTGATTATCCCGATACGCCTGTGCCGCATCGTCAGACGCGCGTTTTGCTTCTTCATAAGCAGCTCGTGCCTCCTCACAGGCAGCCTCAGCGGCCGCCACGCGGCAGGCCGACAGGATTTCCCGGTTCTTCTGGCGCTGGGCATCGTTTTCCTGCTGGCGCATTACCAGCGTTTCCTGTTCCTGCTGACAGGCAGCCCGCGCGCGGCGTACCTGCTGGTCGTACGCCTTGAGCAGTCCATTCTGATGCAGGAGCTCCTGCTCCGCCTCATACTGTGCCTTCTTCACGGCCGTATAATCCTGCATCTGCGCGAGGATGCCCTGCATCTCCCCGATGCGTTTCTCGAGGCGAATCTGCTGCTTGACATGTTCGCGCTGGCTCTCAAAAAGCGCAGCAAAGCCATTACCTTTCTGCTGACCATGAGCGGCCGCCGCCAGACCTTCCTCCACCGTCGGGATCAGCAGGCGGTCCACGAGCTCTGCCGTCGTGCGGCAATTGTTGAAATACGCCTCGACGCCGCCCTCCGTCTCGTTGATGGCCGCAATCTTATCCCATTCCGACGCGATGAGCTTGAAGTGCTCTTCGATGTAATCCTCATAGGCCTGCAAGATATCATATTCCGAAAAGAAATGAGCCAGCATATGGCGTTCCGCCGTACTGCGGAAGAATGCGGTCATTTCCTCTTTCGTCGCCGGCCGTTCCCTACTGCCCTCCTTCTGCACGAATGGCAGCGTATCGAGGCGAACGGAGGATTCCGGCGTGTACTCCATGGCAAATTCCTGGCTGCCGAGCTGGTCCTTGCTGTTGCGGAAAAGCGTCACGGCCGTCAGTGCATAGCGGCGCGGCCGGTCCTCAAGAATCCACTCCACGGCGATATGCGCCGCTGAGTTGCTGAGCTGCAGCGTTTCCTGGATCTTGCGCTGCGCCACGGATTTGCGCGGCAGCACCGCCTGTATGAGCGTCTGTACGAACACCGTCTTGCCCGCGCCATTCTCGAGCAGCAGGATGGCATTGTAGCCGTCAAAGCGAAAGATCGTATCGATGTAGCGTTTGTGTCCATGGTCATAGACCACATTCGTAAAGCGAATCCTACTGATGGATGGCATGGTCATCCGCTCCTTTCTCCCCGTCCTGCACGTCCTTGTGATCCAGTTCATACATGAAATCCAGGATGCCGTTGTTATAGCTCGCTTCCATGAAGTAGTTCGCAAAGATGGCCCTTGCCTTTTCCGTCAGCACGAGCTCGTCGTTGCCGATTTCCCGCACGAGATGCTGCTGCAGCAGGAAGGATCTGGCCATGCTCAAAAAGCTCAGGCGGCTGTTTGTCCGGGCGTCCTGTTTCCTGGCCGTTTCCTTGATGCTGTCGAGGTCATCCCACTTCCGCATGAGCGTCAGCCAATTGAAATTCATCGCGCCCTCAGCAGCCTTGAGCGTCTCCTCGTCATGGCGGTGCAGCGATTCGATGCGGCCGTTCATGGCTTCAAGCCAGGTGCTCATGCTCACGAAGTCCGCCGGCTCCTGCGTCTGATAGCTGTCGTAGAAGCAGCCGAACAGGACAATGATGGAAAGGTACAACAGGTAAATGTCCATATTGACCGCTTTCGATGTCATGTATCGTTTCTTGAACGCCTCATTGCTGATATGGAACGGCGATTCAAGTGAGGCCGGCAGAAGATACAGATAATCGGCATCGCTGATCAGCACACACTGCACCTGCCCGACGAAGCGCTCCACGAAATGGCGGACTTCCTCATTCTCCCAGTAAGCGGAAATCTCCGCTTTGCGCACTTGGCCGCTGGCTGCCAGGCGCGCATAGATGTCAAAGGCCAGCATCACATTATCTTCCATCATGGCTTCTCATCTCCATCCACTGTCACGGTGATATCCATATCGCTGATCGTATAGCCGTCAAGCTCCACAAACCCGGGGCGTTCCTGCACCACAAGCGACAGGAGCTCCGGGCAGACCGCCGGGATCCGCGCGTAGACCGAGTCCCTCGCGATGCGCTCAGGATTAAGATGCAAGCAGTGCTGCCGGTGCAGCAGCATCCAAAAGACGTAGAACTGTTTCTCGCTGCACCAGGCGGACCGCTGCTCCTCAAGCATCGCGCAGAACGCCCGCAGGGTCGTCTTCCTGCCGAGACCCAGGAAATCCAGCAAATTGCGCACAATGGCCGCATAATGTTCCTGGACATTCTGAAGTTTCTCACCATGGACCTCCGTATCGTCAATCTCCGGAAACGCTTCCTGTCGGCTCTCCCGCTCCAGCTTCTCGAGGCGCTGCGGCAGGAAGATCGTAAGCGGCGACCAGAGCTCGCAGGCCTGTAGCGGCAGGAAAGGCTCGACGAGACGGCGGGCTGCCGTCAAAGGCAATGGCGAGGCGAACATGCGGCTCGTGATCTCCTGTTCATAATTGAAACTGTCCACGCCTGTGAAATACAGCGCTTCTTCAGCCGCAGCCAGCGCTGATGTACCGAGGTCAATACCGGCCTTCAAGAGCTCGCGATGAAGCGCATGCACATGCGCAAGATGGCGCTCCACGGCCTGGATGTTCGTATAGGCACGCCGCTCGGGGTCGGCCTGTGGATTGCTGCGGATGCGCTCCTTCGTATCGCGCACAAAGGTCTGAAGCTCCGTGAAGGCATCTTCTTCGCTCTTGAGCCGCTGGTTGAAATCAGCCACAATCCTGCGATAATGCTCCAGCGTCTCCTGCGAGACGATGTTGCGATGGATTTCCTGACGGATTCTGTCCATGCGATTGCGCAGCGTTTCGACATCGAGCCGCATCTCCTCGATCTGACGCAGGGCCAGTACAAATTGCCCTTTCTCGAGCTGCTTGCGCAATATGAGCTGGTTGATGGACAGCTGGTACTCGCTGAAATACTCCTTCGTCGCAAAGATCAGCTCGAGTCCCTGTTCATCAAGGACATAATACTGCTCGTTGGCATGGATGTCGGCGCGGTCTGCCTTGAGATAGGAATAACGGGCCCTCACCTCTCTGCCCTGTTCCCAGTCGAAAAAGACCTGTTCATTGCGCCGGCCGGTCTGCGGGCGGAAAACGCCCACGATATCGCGGGCCAGCTGCTCATACGCTTCCTCCCCCTTCTCTACGGGGAAGAGACAGCCCTGCGTCTGCTGCTGCAGAAAAAGCGCAAGGTTCCGGATGCCGGCCTCACGCTTGCCGTCCAGCATTTGCTCAAAGAAAAAGAGCAGTGCCAGAAGGCCCAGCTCCATACCAGAATATGATTGTTCACCTTTCTGCCCGAACTGCCGCCTGCCAAGACGGTACAACGGTTCCATGAGCAGGATGCGTTTCATGCGTTCAGCAAAGTGTTCCGATTCCATTCCGTAATTCCTTTCCACATGTAAGCAAATCCGCTGCCGACAGGGCTTCCTGCGGATAATACCGATGATTCTCTAAGATTTGCCGGAACTTCCGTGTCTCCTCCGGCCGCAGCCAGTGGGAAAAAGCCTGCCAGGCCGTCTCGTCGGGTGTCTGCTGCTCCTTGCCCTGCGGTGCCGGCTGCTGCAAAAACGCGCGGTAAAACGGCGTGGCGAGGCGTACCTCAACGGTAGGGCAAGCCGTTACAGACTGAACGATCTTGAGGCCTTCCCAGTCAAAGTCGCCAAAGTACCAGGCAATGTGATGAGCCTCCGGGCATCCCGTCTGCCGGGGCAGGGCCGCGAGATTGCCCGCGATCTTCCAGCCGGCACCAAAGACCAGAGACGCAAGGCCCAGCTTCGCGAAATGAGGCAGCAGCTTATGATACGGGGCCTTGTTCTCCAGCACCAGATGGTGACAGATGCCGCCCTGCAAAGCAGAGGGATTGACCGCCATCATCAGGGGTTCCCACTCCCGTTTGACGCCAATGTCCTGCCAGCTGAGATGCAGACGATGCAGCAGCGTATCCCCTTCCCTGGTCAGCAGGAATTTCTCGTCGCGGAAGATATCCCAGGAACGCTGCTGGTCGGAAACCGTCAGCGGCCGCCGGACAGCCGTATGCTGCAGCCATTGGCTCAGCTGGATGATGTGCGCAAGATCCTGCTGCCAGCATGTGAGAGGCTGTCCATAATAAAAGGAAAAATCGAGCGATGCGGCCAAGCCGAGCCGTGCGATATCCTGCTGGATGGCATCGGCCGCCGGGCAGAGTCGCCCGCGTGCAAGGCGGCAGCGCCGCGGCAAGCCGCGAAAATCCGCCCCGCGCGCCGCCACCCGCGTCAGGCTGCCATCGCGCAGCAATGCTTCCATAGCCTGATGAAATGTCTCATAATCCATGGCAGCAAAGGCTCGCTGCAAATCATCCAAATCAACGGTCTTGCGCGTCCATGCCCGCAGGAACGCCCGGATTTCCTGTTCTGCATCCATCACCAGCCCTGCCTTTCTCATCATTTCATCTTCATTGTATCACAGAGCAATCATGAGCAAAAGCCACAATTTTCTCTCACATGTCCATGGACCTCTTCCGCCGCCGACGCGGGTCCCATCCCCTTTTTTTGCACCTTTTCCGTGCGCGGGGAAGGCTGATTTATGGATGGGTTGACAAAAGGAAAGATGAATGCTAAAATATATTATGTTAATGACGCATGAGTGATGTCATTTTGCCGGAGTGGCGGAATTGGCAGACGCAGCAGACTCAAAATCTGCCGTTGGCAACAACGTGCCGGTTCAAGTCCGGCCTTCGGCACCACTTGCAACACAAGGCTTCGCGGGTTTCCGCGGAGCTTTTTTTGATGACAAAAATAGCGTTTTGCATCTAACACTGCATCTAACGGGGCATTGAAGAAAATATAAGAAAAGCCAGGCACATCGATTGTCTGGCTTTTTCTACAGATACGAACGCCACAAACAAGATCATTTTGCATATATATGCATAACGAAGCACGAGCCTGCCGCGATGATTACGCCTCGGGCAGCAGCTGCTGAATGCGCTGGTTGACGAGATCGATCCATTCGCCGTGGAAACCGACTTCCATCAGGAGCTCTTCAATCGTCTCGATGCGCGGCTGCTCGAGGAACATCAGCACGCGGCTCTTCTCGAGCTGGCGGTAGATGTAGTAATCCTCGGGCATTGTGCCGGGCTGCGGGAACGCGACGGTGTACTCATGGTACATCTTGTCATTCATGGATTCATAGACGCCCGTCGAGCGCGCCGCATAGGCACGCCAGGTATCCGGCAGCTCTGAGAGCAGCGCGCGGATCTCCGCCTCGAGCGCCGCGATCTTCGTGCGGTAGTCGGCGAGGGTCTGACTGACGGCCTGCGTGTCCTCGAGCATGACAGCACAGATGAAGTCGCGCAGAGCGGCAAAATCCGTCAGCTGGTACTGCAGGAAGTCCTCAGGCTTCTCGACGCCGGCCAGCCAGTCCTTGAGCGACTGCTCCATGGCCGCACGGGCCTTGGCCACGACGAGCTCATCCTCGCCGTGCAGCTGAAGCGAGAGGTTCGCGACGCGCTGGCCGGGCTCCTCTGACTTCAGGATTTCCTGCCCGGCGCAGGCACGGCAGTAGCCGATGGCCTCATTCGTGAAGGGCTTGCCCGCATAGATCTCTCCCATGAACGGGAATTCCTTGCCGAGCTTGTCGTAGATGCGGCGTTCCTCGGCAAGCTTGCCTTTCGAATAATACGTCAGCGGACGCTTCTGATAGACGACGCGCGTCACCTTGCCGCAGCCCGGGCAGTGATATTCCTTGTCGACGAGATTCACAGCGATGTCGCGTTCCGGATTCGGCTTGAAGAACGCGTACGGTACCGTCTCGACGAAGCAGTAGTTGAACACGTTGAGCAGATTATCGGTGATACGGGAAGGTTCATTGGCCATCAAAGACACTCCTAACTTATTACAGGCAATCGCAGGTGATTACAGGCAAACAAAAAGCCCGGAAGGAAAACCTTCCGGGCTGCATTTCATCTTGGAGGCGACACCCAGAATCGAACTGGGGATAAAGGTTTTGCAGACCTCGGCCTTACCACTTGGCTATGTCGCCAAAATAAAATGGAGCGGAAAACGAGGCTCGAACTCGCGACCCCCACCTTGGCAAGGTGGTGCTCTACCACTGAGCTATTTCCGCATGATATAAAATTGGAGGCGACACCCAGAATCGAACTGGGGATAAAGGTTTTGCAGACCTCGGCCTTACCACTTGGCTATGTCGCCAAAATAAAATGGAGCGGAAAACGAGGCTCGAACTCGCGACCCCCACCTTGGCAAGGTGGTGCTCTACCACTGAGCTATTTCCGCATGAATGGCGACCCGAATGGGACTTGAACCCATGACCTCCGCCGTGACAGGGCGGCATTCTAACCAACTAAACTACCGGGCCGTTCTTCTTTTGTGTCGCTCTGTCTCAGCGACATGTATTATTATATGGGCAATCTGCGTTCTTGTCAACACTTATTTTAAAAAAAGTTGCGATTCCGTTGAAAAAGGGATGAAACAAAGAGCAGACACGCTACGTTATATAAAAAGGAGCCCGCCGTACAAAGCATTCGCACGCGGGCCTCCCCTCTATGTTCTTTTCGTTATGCCCCAAGCGGCCGTCAGCGCAGCGCAGCGATCTTCTCGAGTGTCGCGAGGATCAGATCCACCTGCGGCTTGACCGTGGCGAGGACAAGATGCTCGTTCGGGCTGTGGATGTCGCACGTCGTCACGCCGATGGACACCATGTCGAGCTGCGGATTCTTGAGGAAGTGCCAGCCGCATTCGAGGCCGGCGTGGATTGTCTCGACCTTCATGGGCTTGCCGTTCTGCTCCTCAAACGTCTCCGCCACGATCTTCGCGAGGCGACTGTCCTTGTTTTCCTTCCAGCCCGGCGACTGCGTGCCGATGTGGGCCGTGAAGCCCGTGAGCGCGGCAATCGTCTCGGCATACTGGCGGAACTCGTCGAGTTTCTGGTCGATGGCCGAGCGCGGGAAGAACTGGACCTCCACTTCATCCTCGCTCATATTGACGACACCGAGGTTCGCGCTCGTCTCAACGAGGTCCGGGATGACCGAGGACATCGCGTAGACGCCCGTGTGCAGGATCGTCAGCAGGCGCAGCAGGCGCTGCGTGTCGCCGGCCTTGATGACCTGCTCGGGCATCTCGGCCGGTGCGAGGCTGATGTCGATGGTCGGGTCGACATTGCCGTACATCTTCGCAAAGCGCGTGCGGATGTCGCGCAGCACCTCCACCATCTTCTCGCGCGGCAGTTCCGTCGCGATGACAGACCGGGCCGTATTCGGGATGGCGTTGCGCGCCTTGCCGCCCGTGAAGGAGATGAGCTCGATCTCGCCCTCTTTCTGCAGGGCCATCAGTGCCATGGCCAGTGTGCGGATGGCATTGCCGCGGCCGTCGCCGATACGCTCGCCCGAATGGCCGCCGAGCAGGCCCTGGATCTCAATCGTCCAGGCATGCTGGCTCTCGGCCGGCACACGGCGCAGCTCGCGCGTGAAATCGAGGTTGACGCTGCCGGCACTGCCGACGGTCAGCTCGTCATAATTCTCGCTGTCGCAGTTGATGAGGAAGGAAGCATCCTTGAGGTGCTCAGCGCCGAGCTTGATGGCGCCCGTCATGCCCTGCTCCTCGTCCACCGTCACGATGAGACGCAGCGGGCCGTGGTTCTTCGCATGCTTCAGCACGTAGATGCCCTCGGCCACACCGATGCCGTCGTCGGCGCCGAGGCTCGTGCCCTCTGCCGACAAATACTTCTCGTCGCGTACGAGCTTGATGGGATCCTTGAGCGGATCGTACGCATAGCCTTCCTCCGCGACGCAGACCATGTCCATATGGCCCTGCAGGATCGTCAGCGGCGCCTGTTCAAAGCCAGGAGCTGCCGGCTTGTCCGCAATGATGTTGTTGACCTCGTCCTGCGTCACCGTGCAGCCGAGTTCCGTCAAATACGACTTCAGGAAGTCGCTGACAGCCTGTTCATGGCCCGACTTGCGCGGGATGGCCGCAAGCTTCGAGAATTCCTGCAATACCCCTTCGAGTACCTCATTTTCCTGTTTCATCACTATCACCTTTCCTCGTGAAATTCCGCCTGTCTCCACCTGCCGCAGATGCGAGCAAAGCGGGAGGCAGGCAAAAGGAAAAGCCTGCCCCACCTTGGGACAGGCTGAGAACCTTCAACAAATGAGCGGACACCGGGACCTCAGTCCGTGAGGGCTGCCGGCATCGCTTCCGCCACATCGACACCTTCCGGTGCGTAGAGGACAATCTGCTCGGAAATGCGCTTTGCGCAGCCGTTGACCACGTAGCAGGCACCATTGACAAAATCGCAGATGCGGCGCTGCTCCTCGGCAGCGACACTCTCGTAGTTGACAACAGCAGCCTTGCCGGCCTTGAGGTCATCGGCAATCGACGTCACGAGGTCGAAATCCTCAGGCACGTAGATCTTGACGCGCAGTTCGGCGACCTTGGTCGTATGGACCGTGAACTGGCGGCGCGTCGTCGCATGAGACGGCTCGCGGTAGGACGGAGCGGCCGTCGTGCGGCGTTCTTCAGCCGGTGCAACGAAAATGGAGCTGCCACCCGAAACCTTGTACTCTTCTGCCGTTCTCACGGAAGATGCCTGCGCCGCAGCCTTCTGCTGGCCGGCCTTGCGCTGTTCCTGCTGAGACTTCGTCTCGAGGACCTCTTCTTCTTCGACTTCTTCCTCTTCCCATGGCAGAATCATATCCATGAGGCCCGTGAGTTTGCCTTTCACTTTCTCCATACCGCTCATACTCATCTCGTCCTTCCAAGCTGAAATCCAATCATCTCGACGTCTTGCTGATACCGACATACGGTGTAAATTTACATTTAACTATCGACATGATACCACATTTCGTCAAAAAATGCAAAAATCCTGCTGGAATTCACATCCAGCAGGATTTTTTACAAAAAACAAGCAGCGTAACGTCTTACTTGCGTGCGTTCTTGGCTGCGCGGCCGCGGACCGTGCGGTCGAGGATGGCCTTGCGCAGACGGATGTTCTGCGGCGTGACCTCGACGAGCTCATCGCTGTTGATGTACTCGATAGCCTGCTCGAGCGACAGGATGCGCGGCGGCGTGAGGCGAATGGCCTCATCCGAAGCGGACGTGCGCATGTTGGATACGTTCTTCTTCTTGCACGGGTTGATATCGATATCGTTCTCGCGGGAGTTCTCGCCGACGATCATGCCCTCGTAGACCTGCTGGCCCGGGGAGATGAACATCGTGCCGCGATCCTGCAGCGTGTAGATGCCGTAGCCCGTCGTCTCACCCTGCTCGAACGCCACGAGGGAACCGCGCGTACGGCCCGGGATGTCGCCCTTGTACGGAGCATAGCCGTGGAAGACGTGGTTCATGATGCCATTGCCCTTCGTGCTCGTCAGGAGCTCGGAACGGAAACCGATGAGGCCGCGTGCCGGGATCGTGAACTCGAGGCGCATGTAGCCGGCCGTCTCCGTCATGTTCGTGAGCTCAGCCTTGCGCGTGCCGAGGCCTTCCATGACAGCACCCATGTACTCCTGCGGCACTTCAACCGTCAGGTTCTCGATCGGCTCGCAGAGCTGGCCGTTGATCGTCTTGTAGACGACTTCCGGTTTGCCGACCTGCAGCTCGTAGCCCTCGCGGCGCATCTCCTCGATGAGGATGGACAGATGCAGCTCGCCGCGGCCCGAAACCTTGAAGACATCCGGAGAATCCGTCTCCTCGACCTTCATGGCGACGTTCGTCTCGACTTCCTTGAACAGGCGGTCACGCAGATGGCGGCTCGTGACGAACTGGCCCTCGCGACCGGCAAACGGGCTCGTGTTGACGCCGAACGTCATGGAGAGCGTCGGCTCATCGATGCGGATGGCCGGCAGTGCCTCCGGATTCTCAGCGTCAGCGACCGTGTAGCCGATGCTGACATCGCCGAGGCCCGTCAGTGCGACGATCTCGCCCATGCTGGCCGAAGGAACCTCAATGCGCTGCATGCCCTGGTAAACGAAGACCTTGCCGATCTTCGCGCGGATTTCCTGGTCACCGTTAATGAGCACGACGTTCTGGTTCGTGCGGGCCGTGCCGCGGCTGATGCGGCCGACAGCGACGCGGCCGACGAAGGAATCGGACTCGAGCGTCGTGACCATCATCTGCAGCGGGCCTTCCGGATCGCCGTGCGGAGCCGGGATTTCCTTGACGATTGTCTCCATCAGCGGCTCGAGGTTCGTGCTGTCATCATCCATGCTGTACTTCGCGATACCATCGCGGGCCGTCGCATAGATGACCGGGAAGTCCAGCTGATCATCATCAGCATCGAGTTCCATGAAGAGCTCGAGGACTTCGTCATAGACGTCGTCTACGCGCTGGTTCGGCTTATCGATCTTGTTGATGACGACAATCGGCTTGAGCTTCTGCTCGAGTGCCTTGCGCAGGACGTACTTCGTCTGCGGCATCGGGCCCTCAAACGCATCGACGAGCAAGAGGACGCCGTCGACCATGTTGAGGACACGCTCAACCTCGCCGCCGAAATCGGCATGGCCCGGGGTGTCGACGATGTTGATTTTGATGCCATTGTACATGATAGCCGTGTTCTTCGACAGGATCGTGATGCCGCGCTCACGCTCGATATCACCGGAATCCATGACGCGCTCGGCAACCTGCTCGTTGGAGCGGAATACATGGCTCTGCTTCAGCATCGCATCGACCAGCGTCGTCTTGCCATGGTCGACGTGGGCGATAATTGCGATGTTCCTGAGCTTATCATTTGTCATCATACTCATTCTGTGTAATCTGCCTCCTATAAAAGAAAAGGGATACGCACCGTATCCTTACTTACAAACTGAAAATCAAATCAATACTTAACTATTATACATACTTTCGAAGGGTAATGCAATACTTCTTGCCCTATCTTCCTGCACAGCGTTCCACCGGAGCCGCTCCGGCCGCACGCCCCTGAAAAAAAGAATATTTTTCAACAAAACTATAACAAAATTGTTGTATCTCCAATTAATTTTTGGTATGATAGTACACGTGTTACAGTTTTACACACGCGATTCCACGAAGTAAAGGAAGTTGTAAGCCATGAATGTAAGTTTAAACATCTACCAGACACTTGCCGCAGCGACCGCGGTTTATTACGTCGGCGTCCTCCTGCGCCTCAAAGTCCCCTTTCTGCGCAAATACTGCATTCCGGCGCCTGTCGTCGGCGGCATTCTCTTCGCCATCCTCAACGACATCCTCTATGTCAACGGCATCTGGACGTACGAGCAGGATACGATCATGCAGAATGTCTGCATGATGCTTTTCTTCACGAGCATCGGCTATACGGCAAGCATCAGCCTGATCAAGAAGGGCGGCATGCTCGTCGCCAAGATGGCGGTTCTGACAGCTCTCCTCATCGTCTGCCAGAACCTCATCGGCATTTTCTTCTCGCATCTCTTCGGCCTCAATCCGCTGATGGGCCTTGCAACTGGTTCCATTCCAATGGTCGGCGGCCACGGCACCTCGGGCTCCTTCGGTCCCGTGCTCGAGGGCGTCGGACTCGACAATGCGACGACGATTGCCTTTGCCGCTGCAACGTTCGGCCTCGTCGGCGGCAGCCTGCTCGGCGGGCCGACGGGTGAACGCCTCGTGCGCAAGTTCACGTTGGCAAGCTCCGCTAATGAAGAGCGCCTTGACCCCGCCAACAGCACCGAGGAAATCCACAAGCTCGAACAGGCCGCCCGCAAGGAGAAGCAGACCATTGAGGAAGAGAAGCGTGCGGGGCAGAGCATCAACAACCTGCGCTTCATGAATGCACTCGCCCACCTGCTGCTGGCCATGGGCCTCGGCACCGTCGTCAGCCAGCTCTTCGTCAGCGTCGGCCTCGTCTTCCCAGGCTACATCGGCTCCATGCTCGTCGCCGCCATCATCCGCAACGTCGCCGACTACACGCACAGCTACAAGGTCTACCAGCGCGAAAGCGAAGTGCTAGGCAACCTCGGCCTCACGATTTTCCTGTCCTGTGCGCTCATGAGCCTCAAGCTCTGGCAGCTCACCGACCTTGCCATCCCGATGATCGTCATGCTGCTGAGCCAGGTCATCTTCATCGCCCTCTTCACGAATTTCGTACTGTTCCGCGTCATGGGACACAACTACGAAGCCGCCGTCATGGCCGCCGGTACCTGCGGCTTCGGCCTCGGCGCCACACCGAACGCCATCGCCAACATGTCTGTCATGGTCGAGCGCTTCGGCCCCGCCCCCACCGCGTTCTTCGTCATCCCGCTCGTCGGTGCCCTCATCGTGGATTTCGTCAATTCCTCAATCCTGACCGTCCTCATCAACCTGCTGGCCTGAGCCGCAGGACCGCAAGGAACGTCCGTTTACATCGAGCACCTCTGTCCTGGCGAGCAGCCTCCCCTTCAGACGGCTCCGCCGCCAGCTTCCCCCAAGGGGACGCCTCAAGTCTTCCCTGCGTGGGCGCAAAGTGTAGGATGCGGAGCATCCCTGAAGAAGGGAGACCGCGCGAGCGGTGAAAGAACTCCATGTTTCGGAAATCAAAAAACGGTCCGCTGACAGCTTAGGTCAGCGGACCGTTTTTTACAAGGCCTGTGGTTCAGGCCTTTTTCTTTATGGATGCAATGCTCAGAGACCGGCTTCCTGGCGCAGGATGGCGGCTTTGTCCGTGTGCTCCCAGGGCAGGTCGACGTCCGTGCGGCCGAAGTGGCCATAGGCTGCCGTCTGCTTGTAGATGGGGCGGCGCAGGTCGAGCATCTTGATGATGCCGGCCGGGCGCAGGTCGAAATGCTTGTTGACGAGCGCTTCGATCTTCTCTTCATCGACCTTGTTCGTGCCGAACGTATCCACCATGACGGATACCGGGTGTGCGACGCCGATGGCATAGGCCAGCTGAATCTCGCAGCGGTCGGCGAGGCCGGCGGCGACGATGTTCTTTGCGACGTAGCGGGCGGCATAAGCGGCGCTGCGGTCGACCTTCGTGGGGTCCTTGCCCGAGAAGGCGCCGCCACCGTGACGGGCCCAGCCGCCATAGGTATCGACGATGATCTTGCGGCCCGTGAGTCCCGAGTCGCCCTGCGGGCCGCCGATGACGAACTTGCCCGTCGGGTTGACAAAGATCCGCGTGTCGTCGCGCAGCAGCTCAGCAGGAACAACGGCCTTGATGACATGCTCGATGAGGTCCTTGCGGATCTGCTCGAGCGAGACATCCTCATCGTGCTGCGTCGAGATGACAATGGTATCGACAGCCACCGGCTTGTTGTCCTCGTAGAGGATCGTGACCTGGGTCTTGCCATCCGGGCGCAGATACGGCAGCGTGCCATCCTTGCGGACTTCGGCGAGGCGGCGTGCGAGGCGGTGTGCGAGTGCGATCGGCAGCGGCATGTACTCCGGCGTCTCATTCGTCGCATAGCCGAACATCATGCCCTGGTCGCCGGCGCCGATGGCGTCCTCGATATCCATGTCGCCTTCACGTGCCTCGAGCGCCTGGTTGACGCCCTGCGCGATATCCGGGGACTGCTCGTCCAGCGAGACGAGGATGCCGCAAGTCTCGGCGTCAAAGCCGTACTTGGCGCGCGTGTAGCCGATCTCACGCACCGTCTCGCGGATGATCTTCGGGATGTCGACGTAGCATTTCGTCGAAATCTCGCCAACGACGTGGACCTGGCCCGTCGTCACGAGCGTCTCACAGGCCACGCGGCCATTCGGGTCCTTCTCGAGGATGGCGTCGAGGATGCTGTCGGAAATCTGGTCGGCCATCTTGTCCGGATGACCTTCCGTGACCGACTCGGAAGTGAATAACATGCGTTTCTTGCTCAATTCATAAACCCCCTTGATGGTTGTTTGGTTTGTATACTGGACAGACAGGCAGAAAAAAGGCTCTCTATAAAAGAGAGCCTTTGCGTACTCTCATCTTATAGGCATGAAACCTAAAGGAATTGGCACCGTTTTGACCGCGTCAATGGTTGCCGCAGCTTCATCGGGCCAGTCCCTCTGCTGCTCTGGATGAGTTCTTATTCTGCTTTGTTGTTACCATCATAACGTATCGGCGAAATGGTGTCAAGTAGAAAAATGAACACAGTTCATTTTTTCATTCGTCGCGGAATTCGCGGATGACGACCTTTTCGGCCTTGTCCGTCGCGCTGAGCTGGACGCTGACGACCTCCTTCGAGGACGTCGGCACGTTCTTGCCCACAAAGTCCGCGCGGATTGGCAGCTCGCGATGGCCGCGGTCAATGAGCACGGCCAGCTGGATGGTCTTCGGACGGCCCATGTCAATGAGCGCGTCAAGTGCTGCGCGGATCGTGCGGCCCGTGTAAAGCACGTCGTCGACGAGGACGATGGTCTTGCCCGTAATGTCGACGGGCAGCTGCGTCGGGTGCACAATTGGCTGATACGAGAGCGTCGAGAGATCGTCGCGGTAGAGTGTGATGTCGAGGACGCCGACGGGCGGACGCTTGCCCTCGATGCGCCCGATGGCTGCGGCGATGCGCTCAGCAATGGGGACGCCGCGCGTGCGGATGCCGACGATGACGAGGTTCTCCACGCCCTTGTTCTTCTCGACGATCTCATGGGAGATGCGCGTCAGGGCACGACGGATCCCCTCGGAATCCATCAAAACGGTCTTATCGGTCAGTACTGGCATAGAAATCCCTCCAGACTACAAAACAGTTGGTCACACCAAATCTTCAGCGCTTATACTTTGCCCGCAGGACCTTGAGAATGTTCGCCATATCCTCGGGCAGCGGAGCCGTGAAGGTCATGCGCTCGCGCGTCACGGGATGCGTGAGCGAGAGGCTCAGGGAGTGCAGCGCCTGCCCCTCGATGGCAAACGGGCAGGCTTTGCGCGGACCGTACTTGGGGTCGCCGAGCACGGGATGCCCGATGCTCGCCATGTGCACGCGGATCTGATGCGTGCGCCCCGTCTCGAGGCGGCATTCGACGAGCGTGTAGTCGCCGAAGCGCTCAAGCACGCGGAAATGCGTCACGGCAGGCTTGCCGTGCTCGTGGACGATGGCCATTTTCTTGCGGTCCGTCGGATGGCGGCCGATGTCACCCTTGATGATGCCAGCCTCCTCGCGGATATTGCCGCAGACGATGGCGTTGTAGATGCGGTGCGCCGTCTTCGTGCGGATCTGTTCCGCAAGGTCGATATGCGCCGCATCGTTCTTCGCCGCCACCATGACGCCCGACGTGTCCTTGTCGAGCCGGTGAACGATGCCCGGCCGAATCTCGCCGTTGATGCCCGAGAGGTCGTGGCAGTGGAACAGGAGTGCGTTGACGAGCGTGCCCGAATAGACGCCTGTCGCCGGATGCACGACCATGCCGCGCGGCTTGTTGACGACGATGATGTCGGCATCCTCGTAGAGGACATCGAGCGGGATATCTTCCGGCAGGATGGCGACGGGCTGTGCTGCAGGAATCGTGAGCGAGACCATTTCCCCTGCCTGCAGCTTGTAATTGGATTTGCGCGCCCTGCCGCTCACCTCGGCCTTGCCGGCCGCGACGAGTTTCTGGATGTGCGCGCGCGAGAGCTCCGGCTCCATGCGGGTCAGAAACACATCGAGACGTTCGCCCTCCTTGTCAGCCGTATACTGTTTGCTTTCCTCCGCCATATATCACCCATCCGTTTCTTTTTAGTCTTTCATGCGAAATATAATCGCGTAAATCATGCTGGCCACGCCAAGGACGATGGCCACATCGGCGACGTTGAACACCGGCCAGATGCGGAAATCGAAGAAATCGATGACCACGCCGAGCCGGATGCGGTCGATGAGATTGCCCACGGCGCCGGCAAGCAGCGCCACGCAGCCGTAATAGAAAAAGGCGTCCTGACGGCGCAGCCGGTCACGGCAGCAAAAGAAGGCGACCATGAGAGCCATGGCAGCCAGAATGAAGAACCAGCGCGCATGCTCGAGGAGGCCAAAGGCCGCGCCGGGATTCAGCACATACGTCAGGTGGAAGACGGAGCCCAGGACCGGCACGCTTTCGCCAGGCAGGAAAACCGCATCCACGATGAATTTCGTCAGCTGATCTGCGACGAGGATCAGGAAAAACAATACGAGAGCCATCTGGTGTCGCTTATCCTTCCTGTACAGGCGCTGCCGCAGCCTGTTCATCAGCGGCCGGTGCTGCTGCCTGCGCGGCCGTTTCCGCCGGCGCATGGTTCATGGCATCCTCGAGCACGGCGAGCTCCGACTCGAGCGCAGCCTTCACGCGGCAAAGAAAGGCACTGCGCTCCCCCGTCAGGCGCTCGTAAGCAGCCTGGGCATCGCGGACCTTCTGCTCGGCATCCGCCGTCATCTGGCGGGCGGCGAGCTCGGCCTCGCGGCGCATGTTCTGGCACTCCTTGGCCGTGTTGTCGCGCAGCTCCTGCGCGTTCTGCTTGGCCGTGGTCGTGACTTCTTCTGCCGTCTTCTGTGCGACGAGCAGCGTATCCTTGAGGTTCTTCTCGAGCTTCTGGTACTGGGCGTTGTCCTGCTGAGCACGCGCGAGCTCTTCCTTGAGCTTGTCGTTCTCGCGGAACAGCTTCTCGTAATCGTTGACGACCTGGTCGAGGAAATCATCGATCTCATCCTCGTCATAGCCGCGGAAGCTGCGTTTGAATTCTTTGTTGTGAATATCCAGTGGTGTAAGCAATGCTAAGATCCCCTATCTCTCTTAAATATAACGCTTGAGCACGACGACCGTGCGCCCCTTCTTCGTCTGGCCGCGGACTTCCGCGACTTCGAGGCGGCCGCGGCCGCGCATGGAGATGATATCCCCTTCCTTGACCGTCTGCGATGCGCTCTTGACATGCTGCCAGTTGAGCTTCACCTTGTCGGCCGCGATATCGGCTGCGGCGCGGCTGCGCGAGGAGCCGAAGCCCGAGGCCGCAATCGAATCGATGCGCAGCGAGGCCACGGTCGCGCGAATCTCCTTGCAGCGTTCCTCGCGCGGCGCGATGTCCGCAAGGTTTGCCTCTTCGCAGGTGACGCCGACAGCGCCGATCTTCGTGAGATTCTGCAAGAGGTATGACGCCATCTTCGTATCGCAGAGGATGCGCACGGAATCCGCCGTCACGAGGAGATCCCCGAGGCGGTCGCGCTCAATGCCGAGCCCCATGAGGGCGCCGAGCACGTCGCGGTGGCTCAGGCGTGCGAACTGTCCGTTCCAACTCGCCTTGATGCAGGCGATGTCAAAGCCTGCAGGCTTTCCCTGGAAGTCCTCGTGGACGTACATGGCGCGGGCGCGCTCAGCGCCCGGGTAGCCACCGTCAAAGTCGACACGCAGATTGCCGTAATTGGCCGCGACCGTCTCGGCGATTTCCTGGCAAAACGGATCCAAAAAGCCGCTGATGCGGAACTTCTGCGTGCGCTGCACGGTTTCGGCAAGGTCCGTGAGCTTGATGACGGCTTCTTCGCCTTCCGTGCCCTTATAGAAACGAATGAGTTTTTCTTTCTGTTCACTTGCCATAGATTATTTCTTTCCTAACTCCTTTGATTTCTCCGTCGCGGCGAGCACGGCGTCGATGAGGGCACCGCGCACACCGCGCTGCTCCATGACCCGGACGCCTGCGATGGTCGTGCCCGCAGGGCTCGTCACCTGGTCGCGCAGCACATCGGGGTGCCTGCCCGTCTCGAGGACCATCTTCGCGGCGCCCAGGAGCGTCTGCGCCGCGAGCTCAATGGCCGCCGGACGCTTGAGCCCCGCCGCCACGCCGCCGTCGGCGAGCGCGTCGATCATCAGGAATGCATAGGCAGGGCCGCTGCCCGAAAGCCCCGTGACAGCATCCATGGCCGCTTCGGATACTTCGACGGCCCGGCCGGCTGACGCGAGGAGCTCCTGCACGACAGCTGCCGCCTGACGGTCCGCATGTGTGCCGCAGGCAAAGGCCGACATGCCGGCACCGACGGCCAGCGGCGTATTCGGCATGACGCGCACGACGGGCTGCTCCGGAAAAGCCTTCTCGAGGACCGAAAGCGTCAGGCCGGCAACAATCGAAAGGATGATCGCATCCTTGCGGACCCTGCCCTTCACTTCCTCCATGGCCTTGGCCGCAGCCTGCGGCTTGATGGCCAGCACGAGCACATCAACGGCCCCGGCAAAGCCGTCGGCGCCGACACTCGTGTGGATGCCGTAGTGTTCCGCGAGTTCCTCACAGCGCTTCGCCTTGTGGTCGGAAACGTAGATATCCTCGCGGTCCACCGTACCCTGCGTGATGGCAGCGACGATAGCCTCTGCCATCGCGCCGCCGCCGATAAAGCCAACCTTCCCCATCGGAAAATCCCCTTTCTGCGTCTGTGCTGGATAACAAAAAAGAATCAAAAGACCGGCTCCGGCTTACTTCTTGAGCCAGGGCATCTCGGCTGAAACCTTGCGTTCCTCTTCCGTATACGTCACATTGACATTGCTCGGCGCACAGAGGAAGACGTTATGACCGACCTTCTTGATCTCACCGTTGAGCGCATACGTCGTGCCGCTGATGAAGTCGATGATGCGCTTCGCGGATTCAGCGTCCGTATGTTCGAAATTGATGACGACCGGCTTGCGCTCGCGCAAGTTGTTGGCGACCTGCTGGGCATCGTCAAAGGTCTTCGGCTCGATGATGATGACCTTCATCTTGGCCGCCACGACATTCTCGCGTACCGAAGCACCGGAATGGAGATTGACCACATTACTCGCCTCCTCGCGGCGTTCCTGACGGGCGCCGGGTTCCTCCTTATCGTAAGGGCGCTTTTTCTGATCCTGATCCATGTCTTCCTCCTCAAGGTCCAGGTTTTCATCTTCCGGATCCGAAAGCCCAAACTTGCCACAAATCTTATCGATGACATTCATGCGTAAACACTCCTCTAGTACTGACGCGGGCCGAAGATGGCTGTGCCGACCCGGACGATATTGGCTCCTTCTTCGACGGCGATGGTGTAATCATGGGTCATGCCCATTGATAAATATGATATATTCGCGGTCTTGAAGGGAATTTCCTTTACCTGCTGGAAAATTTCATACATTTCATGGAACAGGGGACGGCAGTCCTCGACGTTCTCGTAATTCGGCGCGATGCACATGAGGCCGCGCAGCCGCAGATTCGGCAGTTCATCGACGAGGTCGAGCAGTGGCCGCAGATCTTCCTTGTAGACACCGGACTTGCTCGCTTCCTTCGCGAGGTTGACCTGCACGAGCACATCCTGCAGCTTGCCAAGCTTGCCGGCCTCATGGTCGAGCGCCCTTGCCAGATGCTCCGAATCGACCGAATGGATGAGGCTGAAATACTTGACCGCCTGTCTGGCCTTGTTCGTCTGCAAATGGCCGATGAGATGCCACATGACGTCGCGCTCAAGGACATCGAATTTGCTCTTGGCTTCCTGGATGCGGTTCTCGCCGATATCCGTGACGCCGGCATCGATGGCCTCGCGCATCGCGGCGACGTCATGGTTCTTCGTGACGGCCACGAGCTTCACGGGCGCATTCTTCGGCACGCGCGTGCGCCGCGCCATGGCGGCACTGATTTCTGCTTCTACCTGATGGAGTCGTTCTGCGATCATGAATAATCCCCCATTCCCCAGATGATCTCACTTGTACGATATATGATGATTTACGATTGCTTCTTCAGCGCGATGACGGCTGCCATGCGCCCCGTCCTGCCGCCGTCGGCACGGTAGGAATAGAAGATGGCGTGATTGCAGGCTGTGCAGACAGAGGCACAGTCGATATGCTCGCGCGGAATGCCCGCCTCCTCGAGTTGAAGGGTATTCGCCGCCCAGAGGCTCAGATGCGTGTGCCCCGGCTGCGGCTCTGTGAAGAGCTCGCGCTCGTGCCCCGGAAAGGCCGCGCGGAACTGCTCAGCGACCTCCGCGCCCACCTCGTAGCAGCAGGGTCCGATGGACGGGCCGATGCCGACGAGGATGTCCTCCACGCGGCTGCCGAACTCGTCCTGCATGCGCCAGACGGTCTTGGCGGCGATGCGGCGCACAGTGCCCTTCCAGCCGCCATGGGCGATGCCCACGGCCCGGCGCACAGGATCGAGAAAGAGGATGGGCGTGCAGTCGGCAAAACAGAGCAGAAGCGGCAGATCCTCTTCGTCTGTGATCAGTGCGTCGGTCGCCGCGATGGCATCGTCATAAGAGAGTGCGCCGCGGCCGGCATCACGCGCCGTCACGCGCGCGATGGCCTCGCCGTGAACCTGCTCCGGCGTCACGAGACGCGCGGCGTCGAGGCCGAGCGCCGTGAGATAGCGCCGGCGGTTCACGATGACAGCCTCCGGCTCATCGCCGACATGCAGCGCAAGGTCGAGCGAATCGCAGGGCGCCTTGCTCACACCGCCCAGACGGCCCGACAGGCCGTGTGCGGCCACCTCTGACGGAAACGAAGAAAAGGAACCGCTCCAGATACCCGAAGCGATCTGTTTTAACTCGAAACTCATCGAAACCCCTCTTTCTGCTTTCTGCGGGCCAGGCCCGGATACGATAAAATCGGCACAATCAGCAAAATCGGCCGGGGCGTCTCAGCAGACGCCGCAGCGGTGGCAGCCCTCGAAGCACGGGATTGTCGGCTCGAGACGCTGCGAGCGCTGCAATTCCTTGTAGAGATACGCTTTCTCGAACCCCATATCGAGCCGCTCCCAGGGGAAGAGCTCGTCCTCCGGGCGGCGGCGGTAGAGATAGAATGCCGGGTCAAGCGAACATTCCTTGAGCGCGCGCTTGAACGCCTTGCTGCCGCCCAGCTCGTGCGCGCGCATCAGGGCCTCGGCGACACGGCGGTCGCCGCGCGAGAGCACGCCCTGGATATAGGCTTCCTTCGGCGACTCGATGTTGACGATGATATGCTTGCGCCTGCGCAGGGTCTTCTCGAGGCGCTTGAGGCGCTTCTCGACGACACGGCGGTCGGCCATTGGCTCCCACTGGAATGGCGTGAACGGCTTCGGGATGAAGGGATTGACCGAAAGCGTCAGCGTACCCTTGCTGCCCTTTTCCTCCATATAGTCCTTGAGGCGGTTCGTCATATCGATGATGGCATCGATATCCTCCTCCTCCTCAAACGGCAGGCCGACCATGATGTAGAGGCGGAAATTCCGGATGCCCGCCGCCAGCCCGAGATCCATCGATGTGAACAGATGGTGTTCCTCGATGCCCTTGTTGATGACGGCACGCATGCGCACGCTGCCGGCCTCGGGCGCCATCGTCAGCGTCTTGAGGCCGCTCTCGGCGAGCGAATCGACGAGCTCCTTCGTGACGGAATCGGCGCGGAACGAGGCCACCGACATCGAGAGCCCCTCGCCGAGGATGTCCTTGCAAAGCGCGTTGATCTCGGGATAGTCTGAGATTGCCGCCCCCATGAGGCCGATGCGCTTGCGGTATTTAAGCGCCTCCTGCACCTCCGCCTCGATGACTGGCAAGGACCGGTTCCGGGGCTTGCGGAAGCAGTAGCCGGCCATGCAGAAGCGGCAGTGGCGGCCGCAGCCGCGCGCCGTTTCGATGAGGTAGAAATTGAATTCCGTATTGTCCGTCACGACGATGGTATGCGCCGGCCAGGCATCGAGGTCCCTGACCCACTGGCGTGAGACAGCGGCGGGCGCACCCGGCAGCGGCTCGATGGACACGAGCGTGCCGTCTTCTGCATAGCGGTGCTCGTAGAGCGACGGCACGTAAACGCCCGGCACACGTGCGAGCTTCTGCAGCGTTTCCGTGCGCGTCAGGCCCTCGCGCTTTGCTTCCTGGTACGCATCCATGAAGGCGGGCATAATGACCTCGCCCTCGCCGATGATGAAGGCATCAAAGATGGCGGAGAGCGGCTCGGGATTGAACGTCGGGCACGGGCCGCCGGCAATCAGGATGGGGTCGCGCTCGCCGCGCTCAGAGGCACGCGCCTTGACGCGCCCGAGTTCCAGCAGTTTGAGGATGTTGAAGTAATCCATCTCAAAGGATACGGCGAACGCAATCAGCGGGAATTCGTAAAGCGGCGTCTGATTTTCCAGCGTCATGACAGGCGTGCGCGTGTTCTCGTAGCGCGCGAGGTCCTGCCGGTCCGGCAGGAAGGCGCGTTCACAGGCCACATCGGGCCGCTTGTTCAAGAGGTCATAAATGATGTGGAACCCGAGGTTCGACATGCCGACAAAGTAGGAATTCGGATAGACGAGAGCCGTCCTCGTCCGCGTTCCCGCCGGATACCGGTAATAGCCGCGTTCCTCCTCGAGCTGTTTCTGCAGCCCCTTCTTCAATTCCCAATCCAATCGCAAATTCCTCCACGTATGCGCTTTATGCGTTCCTGTCCTTACTCTTATTTTCCCTCCGGCTTCTCTGCCGGATCCTTCTGTTCCTTGCGGGCCTGCAGGTCGCGCAGCTCCTCGAGGAAACTCGAGATATCCGCGAACTTGCGGTAGACCGACGCGAAGCGGATGTAGGCCACGTCGTCAAAATCCTTGAGCTTCTCCATGACGAGATTGCCGATTTCCTGCGAGGAAATCTCCTGG
Source organism: Mitsuokella sp. AF33-22 (assembly GCF_003475755.1). NCBI lineage: Bacteria > Bacillati > Bacillota > Negativicutes > Selenomonadales > Selenomonadaceae > Mitsuokella > Mitsuokella sp. AF33-22. Next base: position 157,135 of record NZ_QRQA01000003.1, read on the forward strand.
TCCATCGTGTTGCGGATGTCGCGCTCGATCTCATTGACGAGGGCGATGATGCGCTCCATCGAGATATCGCGCTTGTCACAGGAGCGGATGATGCCGTTGAGGATCTTGTCGCGCTTGAATACCTCGCGGCGCCCGTCGTGCTTGACGACCATCAGCGGCATCTTCTCCACAACCTCATACGTCGTGAAGCGGCGGCCGCAGCCATTGCATTCCCTTCGCCGGCGGATGGTCGTACCGTCTTCTGTCGCGCGGGAATCCACCACCCGGCTGTCGGCCTGCTTGCAATATGGACATCTCATGGCTGCACCTTCTTTTCCTGTTTCCCTTGTTTTCCCTGTTTATGCTGGCGTCGCGAACGGCCCGGATGCTCCTGCCTGTCCTGCTCGCGCGGCCGCACGAGGCATTTTGGGCCGAAGCCGATGAGGTCCTCGCGATGGGCCATGTGCAGGGCCTTGCGGACGATATCGTGATTCTTCGGCAGCCAGTACTGCATGAGCGCCCGCTGCATCTTCTTCTCTTCGTATGACTTGGCCGTGTAGACCTTTTCACCCGTCAGCGGATGAATCCCCGTGTAGTACATGCAGGTCGAGAGCGTGCCCGGCGTCGGGATGAAATCCTGCACCTGCTGCGGATGATAACCCATGTCGCGGATGAACTCCGCGAGCTCGATGGCATCGCTGAGCTCCGAGCCCGGATGGCTCGACATGAAATACGGCACGAGATATTGTTTCTTGCCGAGCTTCTCGTTCATGCGGCGGAACTTCTCGACAAAGCGCAGGTAGACCTCGCGGTTCGACTTGCCCATGAGCTCCGTCACGCGGTCCGAGATGTGCTCAGGCGCAATCTTGAGCTGGCCGCTGATGTGATGCTCGCAGAGCTCGCGCAGGAAATCATCCTTGGCGAGCAGCAGATAATCGAAACGAATGCCCGAGCGCACGAAAACTTTCTTGACGCCCGGCAGACTCCGGAGCTCACGCAAGAGCTTGATGTAATCCGAATGATCGGCGACGAGCTGCCGGCACGGCACCGGCGAGAGACATGGCTTGCCGCGGCAGGTGCCGCGCTTCAGCTGACCGTCGCAGGACGTGCGGCGGAAATTGGCTGTCGGGCCGCCAACATCGTGGATGTAGCCCTTGAAGCCTTTCATCTTTGTCAGGATCTTCGCCTCACGTATGAGCGACGCATGGCTGCGCCGCTGGATGATGCGCCCCTCATGCGAGATGATGGCGCAGAAATTGCAGCCACCGAAGCAGCCGCGCTGCGAGACGAGACTGAACTGCACTTCCTGGATGGCCGGCACGCCGCCCATCTTGTCGTAGATGGGATGCCAGGTCCGCATGTACGGCAGGCCGTAGACCTCATCCATCTGCTCTTCGCCAAGCGGCAGCGCCGGCGCATTCTGCACGACGCACCACTCGTCATTCTGCTGCAGGAGGCGGCGTCCGCGAATCGGGTCCTGCTCGAGGTATTCGAGCTTGAAGGCCTCGGCGAACTTCAGCTTGTCGCGGCAGACCTCCGCAAACGAGGGCAGCTCGAGATAATCCCAGGCGTAATCCTTGCTCGGCACGCGGTAGCACGTGCCCTTGACGTCCTGGATGTTTTCGACTGCGACCCCCTGCTGCAGATTGGCCGCGATCTCGAGGATGGCGCGCTCGCCCATGCCGTAGATCAAAAGGTCCGCCTGGCTGTCGACGAGAATCGAGCGGCGCAGCGCATTCGTCCAGTAATCGTAATGCGCGAGCCGCCTGAGGCTCGCCTCGATGCCGCCGATGACGATGGGTACGTCGGGATAAAGCTCACGCAGGCGGTTGCAGTAGACGATTGTCGCGCGCTCCGGCCGGTAGCCGGCGCGGCCGCCCGGCGAATACGCATCCTGATGGCGGACTTTCTTGGCCGCCGTGAACTTGTTGAGCAGCGAATCCATATTGCCCGCGGAAACAAGGAACCCCAGCCGCGGCTTTCCCAGGCGGTCGAAGTCCTTGGTGGAATGCCAGTCTGGCTGGGGAATGATACCAACCTTATACCCATGTTTCTCGAGGAGACGGCAGATGATGGCCGGACCAAAGCTCGGGTGATCGACATAGGCATCACCCGAGATGAAGACAAAGTCAAGCTGCTCCCAGCCGCGCTCGTTCATGTCGCGGCGTGAAATCGGTAAAAAGCCATTCATCAGTTTGCATCCTTCGTGAACGTCTTATTGGCGACCTGGCCTTCCTTGCCAGCCTTGCCAAGCTCCTTGCCATTGACCGTGAATTCGACGGCACCGGCGTTGCCGGCGCGGACCGTCACGTTCTCCTGGCCCTTCCAATCCATCGAGTCGCCCTTCTTGAGCGTGCCCTCGTAGACAACCTTGCCGTCGGCCTTGACCTCGATCCAGCAGTCGTCGCTGAACTTGCCCGTGACTTCGACGCCGTCATACGTCTTCTGCGGCTCGGCCGCCTGTTGCTGCTGCGCCTGCTGCGGAGCCGGTGCCGGCGTCTCGGAGGACGAAGATCCCAAGAGATATGCCGCCACGCCGACCACGACGACGAGCACGACCGCGAGGATGATGAACTTGCCGCGGTTCGAGTCCGAGGAAGGCGCAGAAAACGAGCGCTGTACAGGGGCTGCCTTGCGCGCCTTATGCTCCTGGCGTGCAGGTGCTGCCGGACGCTGCGGTGCTTTCCGCGGTGCGGCGGCAGGTGCCGGCGCAGCTTTCGTCTCAGCCGGCGCCTTTTTCTCCTCGGCTGCTGCAGGCTGTGCAGCAGCCGCTGCCGTCTCGCGGGCCTTCGATGCCTGCTCCTTCTGCGGGGCGGCCGGTGCCGCCTTGACTTTCGCTGCCTGCGCGACCGGAGCAGCCGCGGCCTTCTCCGGATGACGCTCCGCCACGAACTCATGCACGAGTTCCGTCGCATTGAGCTTCAGGTAGTTGGCATAGTTGCGGATGAAGCCCTTCGTGTAGACCTCGCCCGGCAGCTGCTCGTAATCCCCTTTCTCAATGCATTCAATATATAAAGCCCGGATACTCGTACCCTTCTCGATATCCTTGACCGTAAGATTCTGCTTTTCGCGCTCTGCGCGCAGTTTATCGCCGACCATTCCATTACCTCCTTGAAATCAGCCCTTGCATAGAGCCATCCCAATTTATTATACATGAAATCATAGTATTTGCAAATGATTTGCCAAATGCACAAAAAAGGCACTCACTTGCGCAAGTGCCACGTAAAATTTTCATGATGCATGACGGATTTCTGCCACAGCCTGACGAAGCGCTGCCGCGAACGCCGTAACCTCCGCCTCCGTCGTGAAGCGCCCGAGCGTGACGCGCAGGGCCGTCCGCGCCTCATCCGGCGACTGCCCCATGGCCAGCAGCACGTGCGAGGGCTCAAGCGAACCCGCGCTGCAGGCGCTGCCCGCCGAGACGGCAAAGCCCATGAGATCGAGCTTTATGAGCAGCGTTTCCTGGTCGATGCCGGAAATGGCGAGGTTAAGGTTGCCCGGCAGGCGATGCTCCGCGTCACCGTTGAGCGTCATGCCCGGTATCGCCTGCACCTGCTGCCAAAGAGTGGCGCGCAGCGCGAGCAGTCGCTTTGTCTCCACCGCCATCTCCTCCCGCGCGAGCTCGGCAGCCTGTCCGAGGCCGACGATGCCCGGCACATTCTCCGTGCCGGCCCGCTGCGAACGCTCCTGTTCACCGCCACAGATCAGCGGCTTTACGGCAAGGCCGCGCCTCATGTAGAGCGCGCCCGTGCCCTTCGGGCCGTAGAGCTTGTGACCGGAGAGCGAAAGCGCATCGACGTTTAGCTTCTCCACATCGATGGGAAGATGCCCCGCCGCCTGCACGGCATCCGTGTGGAAGGGCACGCCGCGTTGGCGGCAGATGGCGCCGATGGATGCGATGGGCTCAACGGTCCCGACCTCATTGTTCGCCATCATGACGCTGACGAGGATCGTATCGGGGCGCAGCGCCGCCTCCACATCCTCGGGGGCGACGCGGCCCTTGTCATCGACGGACAGATACGTCACGGCAAAGCGGTCCTTCGGCAGAGCCTCGCAGGCCCGCAGGACGGCGTGATGCTCGACGGCCGTCGTCACGATATGACCGTGCCCGCAGGCTGCCGCCACACCCTTGATGAGCCAGTTGTCGCTCTCGCTGCCGCCGCTCGTGAAGAAGATTTCCTCCGGCGAGGCTCCGAGCAGGGATGCCACCTGGCGGCGCGCCACGGCCACGGCCCGGCGCGCCTCGCGGCCGAACGAATAGAGGCTCGACGGATTGCCGAAGTGCTGCGTGAAATACGGCAGCATGGCAGCGACGACGCGCTCATCCACCGGCGTCGTCGCCGCATAATCGAGATAGACAGGCTTCACCGCGCACACCCCACTTTCTGCGAGATATGGTCTTTGTCATTGCAGAGATCATAGAGCGTGATGTTGTTGAGCACGCTGCTGATGCTGTCACAGACTTTCTCCCAGACGCCGCGCGTCACGCAGTCGCAGGCCCTGTCGCAGGGCTGCTCGGACGATTCAGCACTCGTCAGCAGGCAGTCGACGAGCGCGATGGGCCCCTCGACCGTCGTGATGATCTCCCCAATCGTAATCTCAGCCGGACTCTTCGCGAGCATGTAGCCGCCCTGCGCGCCGCGCACGCTCTTGACGATGCCGGCACGGCGCAGCGGTACCATGAGCTGCTCGAGATAATTCTCAGAAAGCCCTTGACTCCTGGCGATGTTCTTCAGGCATACGGCGCCTTCCCCGTAATGGAGCGCAAGCTCATAGAGCGCCGTCACACTGTATCTTCCCTTGGTCGATATCTTCATCTCGGATACCTCATTGAACAATCATAAACAGAATATATGAATCGAATTCCGAGTAATTTCCTCGGATTTAAATGCTATAGACAATATAGCAGAAATGCACCGCCCTGTCAAAAGACATCTGTCCTGTTCCGTCAGGTATTCTCATCCTCATGGAAACGCTCGGGCCAGCATTTCCTGAGGTAATCGCGCAGGCGCTTCTCCTCGCCGTTCTCCGTCGGCTCGTAATAATGCGCATGGCGCATGGCCTCCGGAAGATAGGACTGCCGCTTGAAATGGCCCGGGAAATCGTGCGGATAGATGTAGCCCCTGCCATGGCCGAGCGTCTCGGCCCCTTTGTAGTGAGAATCGCGCAGATGCACGGGCACGCTGCCGCAGTTGCGGCCGCGCACGTCGGCAAGCGCCGCATCGATGCCGAGATACGCGGCGTTCGATTTCGGCGCCGAGGCGATGTACGTCACGGCCTGTGCCAGGGGGATCCTGGCCTCGGGCATGCCGACAAACTGCACAGCCTGCACGGCCGACATCGCGACGACGAGCGCCATCGGGTCGGCATTGCCCACATCCTCCGCTGCGCAGATGGCGACGCGCCGCGCGATGAAATTCGTATCCTCGCCGGCTGCAAGCATGCGCGCGAGATAGTGGAGCGCCGCATCGGGATCGCTGCCGCGCATGCTCTTGATGAAGGCTGAAACCGTATCGTAATGGTTGTCGCCCGTCTTGTCATAGCGCTGCACGCGCTCGCCCGTGATCTCGTCGAGCAGTTCCATCGTGAGTTTGCCGCCCGCCGGCGGCAGCATGGCGGCCGCACCCTCGAGCACATTGAGCGCCATGCGGGCGTCGCCGTTTGCGAGCTGAGCGATTGCCGGCAGGACGCCTTCATCGGCCGTGATGCTGCGGCTGCCGAGCCCGCGCTCCGCATCGCCAAGCGCGCGCTTCAAGATGGCGAGCAGCTGCCCGTCCGTCAGGGGCCGCAGCCGCACGATGCGCACGCGCGACAAGAGCGCATGGTTGACCTCGAAGAACGGGTTCTCCGTCGTCGCGCCGATGAGCACGAGCCGCCCGTCCTCCACGTACGGCAGCAGGACATCCTGCTGGCTCTTGTTGAAGCGGTGGATTTCGTCGATGAAGACGATCGTGCGGCGCTGATAATAGCGCCGGGCTTCCTCGGCTTCCTTGACGATCTTGCGGATATCGGCGATGCCCGCCGAGACGGCATTGAGCTTCTTGAACGCGCTGTGCGTCATCTGTGCAATCATCTGCGCGAGCGTCGTCTTGCCCGTGCCCGGTGGTCCGTAAAAGATCAACGACGGGATCTGGTCACGCTCGATCATGCGGCGCAGGAAATGCCCCGCGCCCACGGCCTCCTGCTGGCCGATGAACTCCGCGAACGTCCGCGGCCGCATGCGCTGCGCGAGTGGCTCGAACGCATGCAGCGCACCGCCGGCAGGCGACTCCTGCATGGCGGCATCATGGGGGGCATCCTCGGCTGCCGGCCCCGCAAAGAGATCCATGCCGAGGCCGCCCATATCAACCTTGTCGTCTTTCACACTGCTCCCTCCTCATGCGCGGCCCGTCGAGCCGAAGCCGCCCTTGCGCACGCTGCCCGTACCGGCCGCATCCTCCGTCACCGTCAGATACTTCTGGAAGATACCCTGCGCGATGCGCTCGCCGCGCTCAATCACGACGGGTTCTTGCCCGCGGTTCCAGAGCGCGATGTAGATATGGCCCTCGTTGTCTTCATTATTGTAATAATCCGCATCGACGATGCCCACGCTGTTCATCAGCACGAGGCCGCGCTTGACGGCAAGGCTCGAGCGGATGTGGATCGTCAGCATCTCATCGGGCTGCATGTACGCCTTGAGCCCCGTCGGCACCATCGCCATCTGCTGCGGCTCGATAACGGCGCGCTCGGCCGCCTCGAGATCGTAGCCGGCGCTCGCTGCCGTCTTGCGCTGCGGCAGTGTGATGCCAAGCCCCTCATACGACGACACGACGGCAAAGCCCCTGCCCTTCTTTTCCATCATATTCTTCATCCCTTTGTTTCATACATTTCATTCATCTGCGGATACAAAAAAGGCCCTCCTCGAAGAAGGGCCTCCATAAGGCAAGAGGCATCAAGCCTCTTCGCTCTTCCGTTCACCCGTGGCGACGACCGTCCCCTTGACCGGGCGGGCCGGCGTGATTGTGGAGATGGCATGCTTGTAGACCATCTGCTGCTTGCCCATGCTCTCGAGCACGACCGTGAAATTATCGAATCCCTTGACATTGCCCTTGATCTGGAAGCCATTGACGAGATGGATCGTCACGGCGATGTTCTCTTTGCGCACCTGATTCAAGAAACTGTCCTGCAGGTTGATTGTCTTATTTGGCATAGGAATGGGTCCCCCTTACTTCTATGATTACTGCTTATAGGAAAAGATTCGACTCCTGTGGCCAAAATCCTGCCAGATCCCGCAAAACCTCTGCGAAAAGTTCCTGCTCCGGGCGGTTGTCCATCGCATACCAGCGGATGTACGGCATCTTGCGGTACCAGGTCAGCTGACGCTTCGCGAAATGGCGCGTGCCCTTCTTGATGGCGTCAACGGCTTCCTCGCGCGTCAGCTCGCCCGCGAGATACGCCGCCATCTCCTTGTAGCCGATGCCCTTCATCGCGGGCATCGCGCGCGTCACCTGCGAAGCGAGCAGACCGCGCACCTCCTGCTCGAGTCCCGCCTCCATCATGAGATCAACGCGGCGGTTGATGCGCTCGTAGAGGGCTGGCCGCTCCCACGCGAGGCCGATGACAAAGGCATCGTAAGCGAGCTCCTGCCCGTCATCATAGGCGCGCGTGCGCGAAATCTGCTCGCCGCCAAAATGCGCGACCTCGAGTGCCCGGATGACGCGCGGGATATTGTGCGCGTGAATCGTCCCGGCAGACTCCGGATCCACCTGTACAAGCCGCGCGTAGAGGGCTTCGCGCCCCTCACGCTCGCAAAGTTCGCGCATCTCCTCGCGGAACGCCTGATGCTCGCCCGTCTCATTGAACGTGTAATCCTCGAGCAGGGCCTTTAAATAAAGGCCCGTGCCGCCCGCGATGATGGGGATGCGCCCCTCCGCGCTGAGCCGGCGGATGATGGCTCCGGCCTGCTGCTGGAACTGCGTCACACTGTACGACTGCGAGGGCTCGAGGATATCGATGAGATGGTGCGGGATGCCGCGCCGTTCCGCCGGCGTCGGCTTGGCCGTGCCGATATCAAACCCCTTGTAGACGAGCATCGAATCGCCTGAGATGATCTCCGTGCCGAGCCGTTCCGCGAGATCGAGCGACAAGGCCGTCTTGCCAGACGCCGTAGGCCCCAGGATAACGATGACCTTTGACACATCCGCCCTCACAGTTCTCTTGACTCGCCCGGCTCGACGATATGAACCTCGGCGCGCGTCATCGCCTCGGTGATTTCCTTGTAATGACGCACATCCTGGTTGATGATTGGCCAGGTATTGTAATGCACGGGAATCACATGCGGCGCATTGAGCAGCTGCGCGGCCATCGCCGCATCCTCGAGGCCCATCGTGTAGTTGTCGCCAATCGGCAGGATGGCATAATCGAGCGTATCCTTGTGGCCGATGAGCTGCATGTCGCTGAAGAGTGCCGTATCGCCGGCGAAATAGATGACGAGGCCGCCCATGTAGATGACGTAGCCGCAGGCCACGCCACCCGCAACGCCCGAACTGTGCTGTGCGAGCGTCATACGGACCTTGCCGAACGGCAACGTTAGCGAACCGCCGAGATTCATCGGATGCTGTTTGAGACCCGGCAGGCGCTCTTCACAGATGGCCAGCACCTCCGGGATGCCCACGAGCTCCGCGCCCGTGTGGCCCGCGATCTCCGGCGCATCGCCGAGATGATCGCCGTGCGCGTGCGTGATGAGGATATAGTCGCACTCCACCTCATCCGCCTTGATTGCAGCCTTCGGGTTGCCCGTCAGGAACGGATCGCAGAGCACCTTGTATTTCCCATCGTCGAGCAGGAAACAGGAATGACCGTAATACGTGTATTTGACCATATGACTTCCATCCTTTCTTCGTAAATGGTATCCTAATAATAAGTATACCATGTGATTCGACAAAAAAGCGAGGTAATGTTCATGTCCGAGCATCGTTTTCATCTGCCGCAGCTCACAGCCGTCTCCGCCTCTCCCGCCGTGCCGCAGGAAACCGGCCTGCTCGTGAGCGGCGGCCGTGCACCAGACGTCCGCTGGCTGCACGAAGCCGCCCGTGGTCGCAGGCTCATCGCCGTCGACCACGGCCTCGACGCCTGCCGGAAGGCAGGACTCCGCCCCGCCAGCCTCATCGGCGACGGCGACAGCGCGAGCCCTCTCGCCTGGGAACAGGCCAAAGCCAGCGGCATCCCCATTCACGCATACCCGCCCGAGAAAGACGACACGGACACGCAGCTCGCGCTGACCATCGCCCATGAGGAAGGCATGCCAGCCGCGCTGCTCACGGGCGTCTTCGGCGGCCGCTTCGACCACGCCTACAGCACGATTTTCAGCTGTGCCGCCGCGCCGCTGCGCTGCGTGCTCGCCGACGAGCGCGAAGCCCTCTTCTACCTCAAGGACGGCGAAAATATCGCCATCACCTGTCATGTGCGCCCCAAGGCCATCTCCCTGCTGCCGCTGACGCCGCTGGCAGAGGGTGTGACCGCAGACGGCGTGCACTGGCCGCTTGCTGACGCCACCCTGCCACAGCTGCTGCCGCGCGCTGTCAGCAACGTGCTCGAGCCGCCGCAGGACACCTTCCGCGTCTCCCTCAGGCAGGGCATCCTCGGCATTTACCTCGTCTGGGGCGATGCCTGAAAGCGGCGCTGACGCACGGCCTCGTAGAGCACGACGGCCGCCGAAACGCCGACGTTGAGCGATTCCGCGCGGCCGTACATCGGGATATAGACTTTCTGTGCCGCCACGAGCAGCCCTTCTGAGACGCCGTTCCCCTCGTTGCCGAAGACGATGGCCGAGGGCTTGCAAAAATCCGCCGCAAAGAGCGGCTGCGCCGTCTCGTCGAGCGCCGTCGCCAGGAGCTGCCACCCCTTGCGCTTCGCCAGTTTGCTGATTGTGGCAGACTCCATGTCCTGCAGGATTGGCAGGTGGAAGATCGAGCCCATCGAAGCACGCACGACCTTGTCGCTATAGATATCAACCGAGCCCTTCGTCAGGATGATGCCGTCCGCGCCAATCGCATCGGCCGTGCGGATGATCGTGCCCGCATTGCCGGGGTCCTGCACGCCGTCGAGCACTACATAGAGCGCGTCACCCGTCGCGCCAAGCTCCATTGATTGCCACCGCGGCTGCCGCATGACAAGGAAGATGCCCTGCGGCGTGTCCGTCGCGGCCACGCGCCGCGCGAGCTGATCCGAGATCTCATAGAGCGGGCCCCGTTCCCTGAGCGCCTGCAGCAGATGGCTGCCGCGTTCTTTTCCCGCTAGCTCCTGCGTGTAGAGGCCGAAGACGAGCTCCCAGCCGGATTCTGCGGCCATCTCCGCGAGGCGCACGCCCTCCACGCGAAAAAGTCCCTGCTTCTGCCGATGCTTGCGCAAAAGCAGGCTCTCCATCTGCTTGATCTTCTTGTTGGCCGGGCTGTCAATGCGTTCTGCCATCACCGTCTCCCCCATCCTTCTGTCCTGCTATCCTGCCGCCTTTTGGCAGCGCACCATAAATCCAAAACCATATGAGAAAACGGGCCCGCGAGGCTCTGCTTCATCGTGCAGAGCTTCGACGGGCCCGCCTCGTTATCGTGATAACGAATTACTGGTTCTCTTTGGCAACAGCGACGAGCTGTGCGAAAGCCTTCTCATCGGAGATAGCGAGGTCAGCCAGCATCTTGCGGTTGACTTCAACGCCAGCCTTCGTCAGGCCGTTGATGAGCTTGCTGTAGGAAATGCCGTTCGTGCGAGCAGCGGCATTGATACGAGCGATCCAGAGACGACGGAAGTTGCCCTTCTTGGCACGGCGGTCACGGCGTGCGTAGTAGAGAGCCTTCATGACAGTCTCATTGGCTTTCTTGAACTGTTTGCTCTTGGAACCCTTGTAGCCCTTTGCGAGCTTCAGGATCTTCTTATGACGTCTATGTGCAGTCACGCCTACTTTAACTCTTGGCATGTTCTTATCCTCCTAAAATCTATCTATCGCTGTCCCTCGGATTAACCGTTCGGGAGCATGTTCTTTACGCGGCCAAAATCAGCGCCAGCTACGAGCGTAGCCTTGCGCAGGTTGCGCTTGCGCTTCGGAGACTTCTTCTCCAGGATGTGGCTCTTGAAAGCCTTGTTACGTTTGAATTCACCGCTGCCCGTTACGGAAAAGCGTTTTGCTGCAGCTCTGCGAGTCTTAATCTTCGGCATTACTGTTTCCTCCCTTAATCTGCGTCTTGTTCGACTTTTTCTTTGATGCCTTCTGCACCTTCGGTGCGACGATCATCGTCATATTTTTTCCTTCAAGTTTGGCATTGCGCTCGACGGAGACGCGATCTCCGAGCTGTGCAGCCACACGAGCGAGTACCTCCTTGCCGAGTTCCGGATGCGAAAGCTCGCGGCCACGGAACATGATCGTTACCTTGACCTTATTCCCTTCCTCGACAAAGCGAAGTGCATTCTTCAACTTGACGTCAAAATCGTGTTGCTCAATGTTCGGGCGAAGCTTGACCTCTTTGATGTTGATGGTCTTCTGTTTTTTCTTCGCTTCTTTCTCCCGTTTCTGCTGCTCATAGCGGTATTTGCCGAAATCCATGATGCGGCAGACCGGCGGCTTGGCCTTTGGCGCAACCTCGACGAGGTCAAGATGCTGTTCCTCTGCCATGCGCAGTGCTTCGCGAGTCGGCATGATGCCGAGCTGTTCGCCCGTGGCGCTGGTCACGCGGACTTCGCGGATGTGGATCTGTTCGTTGATGCGTAACGATTCCCTGCTAATGGTAAAAACACCTCCTGCAAGATAGTATATAATAAAAAAGAAAAAAGAGGCGGCATAAAGCCACCTCTCATCATTTCAAGCTATAAACCCGACTGGCCTTGTGTCAGCAGGTGAGAAGCGGTGGCTCCTTCTTGTTTCGTACTTGACAAGTATAGCACGGGGATACAGGCCTGTCAAGCCTGTATTTGTCATTTTTCGACAGGATCTCAATATTCCTGTGCTCTCGTCTTGACCTTATCCTGCAGGTAAGCAATGAAGTCTTCGACCTTCATGGACTGGCCATTGTCCTTCTCGCCGTACTTGCGGACCGTGACCGTGCCGTTCTCGACTTCCTGGTCGCCGATGACGAGCGTGTACGGCGTCTTCTTGACCTGTGCCTCACGGATCTTGTAGCCGACCTTCTCATTGCGGTCATCGACCTCAACGCGCAGGCCGAGATCGAACATCTGCTGACAGAGCTTCTTGGCGTATTCGCCCTGACGCTCTGTGATTGGCAGGATGCGGGCCTGTACCGGTGCGAACCAGACCGGGAAAGCGCCGGCGTAGTTCTCGATGAGGATGCCGATGAAGCGCTCAATGGAGCCGTAGACAACGCGGTGTAGCATAATCGGGCGATGCTTCTCGCCGTCCTCGCCGACATACGTCAGGTCGAACTTCTCCGGCATCTGCATGTCGTACTGGATCGTACCGCACTGCCACGTGCGGCCGATGGAATCCTTGAGGTGGAAGTCGATCTTCGGGCCGTAGAAGGCGCCATCGCCTTCGTTGACGATGTACTTGAGGCCGCGGTGCTCGAGGGCCTTGCGCAGGCCGTTCGTCGCGAGCTCCCAATCCTCATCCGAGCCCATGGAATCATCCGGGCGCGTTGAGAGCTCGGCGACATACGTCAGACCGAACGTCTTGTAGACTTCGTCAAAGAGGTCAATCGTGTGCTGGATTTCCTCCTCGACCTGATCCGGCGTGACGAAGAGATGGGCATCGTCCTGCGTGAAGTTGCGGACGCGGAACAAGCCGTGGAGCTCGCCGGACTTCTCATGGCGATGGACGAGGCCGAGCTCGCCGAGGCGCAGCGGCAGGTCGCGGTAGCTGTGCTGGCGGGAATTGTAGACGAGCATGCCGCCCGGGCAGTTCATCGGCTTGATGGCGTAATCTTCACCGTCGATCTTCGTGAAGTACATGTTCTCTTTGTAGTGATCCCAGTGACCGGACGTCTCCCAGAGCTGACGGTTCAGGATCATCGGCGTCTTGATCTCCTGGTAGCCGTAGCGGCGGTGTACCTCGCGCCAGTAGTTGATGAGCTCATTGCGGATGACCATGCCGTTCGGATGGAAGAACGGGAAGCCCGGGCCTTCCTCATGCAGGCTGAAGAGGTCGAGCTGCTTGCCGAGCTTGCGGTGATCGCGCTTCTTGGCCTCCTCGAGCATATGGAGGTATGCGTCGAGATCCGCCTGCTTCTCGAAGGCCGTGCCGTAGATGCGCTGCAGCATCTTGTTGTGCTCATCGCCGCGCCAGTAAGCACCGGCGATGCTCATGAGCTTCAGGGCCTTGACTTTGCCCGTCGAGACGACGTGCGGGCCGGCGCAGAGATCCGTGAACTCGCCCTGCGTGTACATCGTGATCTTCTCACCTGCCGGCAGATCCTCGATGAGTTCGACCTTGTAATCTTCGCCCTTCTCCTTAAAGAAGTTCAGGGCCTCCTCGCGGCTGACTTCCTTGCGCTCGAGCTTGAGGTTCTCCTTGACAATCTTCTTCATCTCTTTCTCGATCTTGGCAAGATCCGCCTCCGAGAGCTGGCGGTCCATGTCGAAATCGTAGTAGAAGCCGTTGTCGATGGCCGGGCCGATGGCCAGCTTGACATTGGCATCCTTGTAGAGGCGCTTGACGGCCTGTGCGAGGATGTGCGAAGCCGTGTGGCGCAGTGCCCAGCGGCCGTCCGCATCCTCAAACGTCAGGAACTCCACCTTGCAATCTTTATCGAGAACGGTCGCAAGATCCTTCGTCTCGCCGTCCACCTTGGCAGCCAGGACCTTCTTGGCGAGGCTGTTGCTTACCTGTTTCACGAAATCCTGGATGCTGACGCCGGCCTCAACCTCGCGTACGGCACCGTCTTTCATGGTAATCTTTAACATAATGTATGCCCTCCTTGACAATAGGAAAATAAAAAAGCTCCGTCCCATGAGGGACGAAGCTTAAGCATCGTGGTTCCACCCTGATTGCCACCCTGCTCTTGCACAAAATGGCCACTCAGCATTTGATAACGGAGAATGTGCTCCGTCCCCGCTTACTCAGCAGCAGCGTTCAGCAGGGAAGCTTGAAAGGGGTAGCTCCGGCACGCTCCTGAAGTGCTCTCAGCAACTACACTTCTCTCTGTAAGAGGTGGTCTCCGCAGCCATGTCTTTCGCATTGCTTGTGTCGATGGCTTTATTATATGAGCCTTATACACCCTTGTCAAGCCATTCTGCATTTTTCTTTTGGCTTCTTTTTACGGCTTTTCCGCACCGAAAAGCCGTTTGAGCGCCGGACGGTCCACCTTGCCGCGATCATTCAGAGGGATCTGCGGCAAAAAGACCATCTTATCGGGGACTTCGACAGGTTTCAGCGCATGGCGCACGCCCTGACGAATCTGCTGCTCGGAGCTGCCCTCCTCTGCCACGAGGAATGCCGCGGCCGTATCGCCGCGCAGACTGTCACGCACGGGCAGGACGACGGCGTCGGCGACCCCCGGCAGGGCCTTCAGCGCGAGTTCGAGGCGAATCGTGCTGAGTTTGACACCGCCTTTGTTGATCCAGGCTGCACGCCGCCCGCCAAAAATCAGTTCGCCTTCTTCGTTGAGGTATCCCGTATCCCGGACCGTGAACGGAATCTTCGCGCCGCTCACATGATACGGTGTATCGACGTAGATGAGACCATCATCGCCGACCGAGACGCCGATGCCCGGGAACGGCCGGCCGAGGTTGCTGCTGTCGCGGTCCGGATCCTCGCAGACGGCGTACGTGATGTAATTGAGCTCGCTCGCGCCGTAATAGAGAAGGATCGTGACAGCGGGGAAAATCTGCTGCAGACGGCGCAGCATGGCGGGCGACAAGAGCTGCGAGCCCGTGAAGAGCGTCCGGAGCCCTGCGTAAGGCACTGCCATCGCCCTGCCGAGGAGCTGCAGCTTTGTCGGCACAAGGTAGAGCACGTTCACCTGATGGCGGCGCAGCAGCTCCTCCCAGACATGGCAGCGCGTCAGGCGGCTCGTCACGACCGTGCCGCCCTCATAGAGCACGGAAAGCCAGCTGTTCGTGTTGCCCGTGAAGCTCAGGCTGCCCTGCAGGAAGAGCACGGTATCCGCAGCGACGCGGAAGATCTCGTTCTGTACGGGGAAAAAGCCCGCCCAACTCGCATACGTGCGGTACATGGCCTTGGGTGTCCCCGTCGAGCCCGAACTCAGGACGCCCAATACATCCGGCTCCTCGTGCGGTCTTGCAGGAAGCCCTGACGGCTCAAAGATGCGTGCGCCGCCCTTTAGGCAGCGCCAGATGCCCTGCAGGCCGTTTTCCGTGAGGATTGCGCGCACCTCCTGCGCCTGAAGCCCGTGGTGCAGCAGGATGGGGCGCGCGCCGACGGCCTGCAGTGCGAGGAACGACGTGAGTTGCGAAAGAAAATCCTCCGCCTCCACGAGCACATCGCCGCGTACGCCGAGCGATGACGCCTCGAGCGCCATCGGCACGACCCGCTGCCAAAGCGCGCCATACGTCAGCTCTTCATCGTCGATGACGAGCGCCAGCTTCTGCGGCTGACGGCGCGCCTGCCAGCAGAGCAAGTCTGCGTAATTCCCGAGGCCCTGCTTTTCCAAGTCAAGCTGACGCTTCGCCAGCTTCCTGATTCCTTCATGCATCTTCGTGCACTTCCTCTCCGCTCCATTTCTCTGATGCCGCGTCTGACAGACGCTCGAGCAAGATGGCCTCGCCCATGCCGCCCGCGCCCGCAATCGACAGGAGCCCGAGGCCGCCGCCCGCAAGCTTCAACGACTGCATCAGATGCAGCGCGAGTATCGCGCCCGACGCCCCGTACGGATGGCCATAGGCAAGCGCCCCGCCGAGACGGTTGTAGCGGCTGAGGCACCCCGGATGCGCGCGCTCGAACAAGGCATCGATGACGGCAAACGCCTCATTGAACTCAATCGCCGCCAGATCCTCATACGAAAGCCCCTGCCGCAAAAGCAGTGCGTCGGCCGTGCGCATCGCGCCGCGCGGGCTCTCAGCGGGGTTCCCGCCGACCGACGCCGTCGCCACGAGCCGCGCCTCAGGTTTCAGATGATGGCGCCGCAGGAAATCGCCGCTCGCGAGCAGCAGAAAAGCAGCGCCGTCGTGAATCGCGCAGGCATTGCCGGCATCGAGCAGCGTTCCCGGGCCAAAATGCGGTGGCAAACGCCGCAGGAGCTTCTTGGATAAATGCGGCCGGACGCCGCTGTCACGCCGGCAAGTTCCGACCGGCAGGATCACATCTGCGAGCCAGCCTTTCTGCACGGCCTCGCCCGCCAGATGATGACTGCGCAGCACGAAGGCATCGAGCTCCTCCTTCGTCACGTGCTCGGCCTCCATCACGCGCTCAGCGCCGCGGAGCATCGCATCCGCCGAAACATCGCCCGGCGCAAACTGCGCCGTCTTATACGCGCCGTCCGGCACGAGCGCATGGCGCGGGTCCTTCTCATCGTAGACGCGCAGGGGCTGCAGAGAGGCACTCTCCATGCCGCCCGCCAGAAAAAGCTCCCCCTGCCCGGAAGCAAGCTTCGCCGCCGCAAGCGAGATGGCGGCGGCAGCCGAAGCGCACTGCATATCGACCGTACACGCGGGCACCTCCTCGGGAATGTCCGCCATAAGGGCCGTCAGCCGTGCCAGATTGCCGCCCGTCCCCACGGCATTGCCCGCGAGCACACTCGAAAGTTCGCGCCCGGACAGGCCATAGCGCGCGAGCAGCGCCCGCATGACAAGCGAGCCGAGCTCCTCGGGACGCCTGTGCGAAAGCGCTCCACCGCGGTGCGCGATTGGCGTGCGCAGGCCGCCGAGGACATAAACCGCTTCGCCCTTCATGCGCTCAGCCCCGTTTCTCGACGGCTTCATTGACTTTCACGCCGAGGAATGCCGCCATCAGGCATTTGATGACATCACCCGGGATATACGGCAGCACCGCCATGACGAGCGCCGCCTCGAGGCTGATATCCATGACGAGCATCATCGAGATGAGGCCGCCGATGTACGTCACGGGAATGCCGATGACGATATCGACGAGTGCATACCGCTTGAAGCTCGGACGGCTGCCCTTGAGCGCACTGATGATCGGATACACGACGATCCAGGCAAAGATGTAGCCGCCCGTCGGACCAAACAGCTTGCCGAGGCCCGCCGTGCCGCCGACGAAGACCGGCAGCCCGATCACGCCCAGAAACGTGTAGATGAGCAAGGCGATTAGCGTCTGCTTCGGCGGCAGCACGAAAGCCGTCACGCCGAGTGCCAGCGTCAGCGCCGTGACCATGCCCGGCGTGAACGGCAACGGGAACGAGATGTACGCCGTCACACAGCAGAACGCCACGCAAAGCGCCATCTTCGTCATATCGCGTACGGTCAGGGAAGATGATTGCGAATACATAATGATACCCCTTTTCCCGTCCTCAGGTCCCACAGGGCCCGGGACGCAGTAATCCTGACAGCAAAATGCTGCACATGCCTCTTATTATAAAATAGCGGCAGCTTATCGTCAACATTGCAGGTTATGCAAGTTAACGATAAGCTGCCGCCTCAAAAGCATGACAGCATCAAGCCTTTTACCGGGGAACGACCGTCCGAACGTCCACCTCGATCGTATCGCCGGCAAACGAAGCCCCGCGAAAACGCAGCTCCGTACGCTCAGCACCGGCAAGTGCCGGCTGAGCAAGAGCAGCTTCAAGAATGGCAAGTCCCGGCACCACGGGATGTGGGCCTGCATGCAGGGGATTCGTATCCCCGACGGCCCGCACGAAATCATGAACATCCCGTACCGAAAAACGCAGGGAGATGACGGCAGGCGCTGCATCCCCCGTCGCAAGCAGCCGCAGGCGATGCACGGCAGTCCCTGCCGAAGATTCAGAGGCTGGCGCCACATGCCCCAGCATCATCACGAGCGTCAGACGCCCCGACGCATCGGCCGCCATGACCTCCATGAGTCCATGCGCGTCGCGCAGCACCTCCGGGCGCCCCTTCGTATCGCCGGGCCTGCGTTCCCAGACAGCCCGGCCGATCAGCGCCCCCTCATAGCGCGGTCCCTTGAGCTGCGCCGTCATGCGCGCGAGATCACGAAACATCCTGCCTCTCCTCTCCAAGCAAACTCACAGCATCACCAAATCAGAAGAAATCCCCGCCGTCTCCTCCGTCGCCGCCATCGTAGCCGCCATCATCATAACCACCGCCGTAGTCATCATAGCCGCCATAATCATCGCCGCCATAATCCGAGGAATCCCCGTAGCCATAGCCGTCATAATCATCGGAACTGCCTTCATCTCCGGCATCACCATAGTCCTCGTCATCATCTACGGACCAGTCCGCATTCCAGTCGACATCATCATCGACATCGTCCCAGTCACGGTCAGCATAATCCGTATCGGCGCCGCCATCGTCAAAGCCATCATCCTGCTCAGCCAGCGCGTCGCGCTGCATCGCCGCCGCCTGATCGATATGCGCCCGCGTCGCCTCCGCATCATGATGATGCATGAGCGCCGCACCGGCCACGACCCCCGCAAGACCAGCCGCAGCCGCCATGCGGCTGTCGTGCTGACGCTCCTGCGCATTCTGCCGGCGGATATCGCGCAGTGCCTGACGCTGGTCTGCCGTCAAGAGCGGCGGCCGGACCATGCCCGACGAGCGCTGGTGCAGCGAGGAAGGCGAAGAGGGGGCAGGTTTTGCCCCTGCCACGGCCTTATGAACCGCAGGGCTGGCTGCATCCGCACGCCTCGAGGAAACTGCCTGCTTGGCCGGCGGCGACATCCGGCCGGCCACAAAGAGGACCACGCCCAAAACCACAATCAGCAAAAGAACCGTACCCATGAAAACCGCTCCTTTCCGCTTCAATCGGCCAAGCCGCCCATAGGGCTCAGCCAGAAATCAGCCGCATGATGAGCCAGACTGCCGCAGCTGCTCCGACCACCAGCAAAAGCACGGGCAGCGCGACAAAAAACAGGAATGCCAAGAGCGCCGCACCGCCCACCACGAGCAGCAGCTTCGTCCCCCAGCCCATCCGGCCAAGACTCGTATTGCCAAACGAGGAATGCACGTAAATGCGCGAACGGGAGCGCGGCGTCTCCACGCGCTCCTCCTCGGTATCGGGATTTTCATCGATCGTGACGCCCTGATACTCCTCTTTCTCCTGACGCGACATCACGCGTACCTGTGGATCCTTCTCTTCGTCCAAAAAATCACCTCCACCTGCCATATAGGCAAGCTCGTATCCTCACTTCTCATCCGTGCGGCGAAGTGTCAGGAGTTCCTGCGGCACCGAACGCCCCTTGTGGTAGAACTGCCAGTCCGCATCGCCCAGCTCGCGCTGCACACGGCATGGCACGCCAAACGCCAGCACATTCGCCGGGATATTCTTCGTCACCACACTGCCCGCGCCGATCACCGAATTATCGCCGATCGTCACGCCCGGCACCACGATGACGCCCGCGCCGAGCCAGACATTCCGGCCGATGCGGATCGGCAGATTGTACTGATACCCCTTCTCGCGCAGCTCCGGCGCCAGAGGATGATTCGGTGTCGCCAGCGTCACATTCGGTCCGATCATCGTGTAATCCCCGATGAAAATCTCACCGTCGTCCACCGCCGTCAGATTGTAATTCGCATAGACCTGCCGGCCAAGATGCAGATGACGCCCGCCCCAGTTCGCATGCAGCGGCGGCTCGATGTAGCAGTCTTCGCCCACCTCCGCCAGCATCTCCCGCAGAAGTGCCTGCCGCTTCTCCTGCTCATGCGGCCGCGTCATATTAAAATCATAGAGCTTCTCCATGCAGTCAAACTGCTCCTCCATGAGCTCGCCGTCCGTCGGCAGATAAAGCTCTCCATTCGTCAACTTATCCTTTGCTCTGCGCATTATACCGCCTTCTTTCATTTTATATTCCTGCTTTTATCATTCGACAGTCCCTCGCCATTTCCCTGCTTCCCCTTTCGAGCCCTTCGGGCTCACTTCCCTCAAAAGGGACAGCTCTCTACCACTGGCGTCCCTTTCGGGAAACTGGCAGCTCAGTTGCCTGAAAAAAGGAGGGGCAACCGCTCTCATTCACTGCTTTCCCCGATGTAAACGGCCCCCTGAGACAAGTATCAGGCCGTCAGCAAAATCCTCAAGAGTTACCGAGTCACATACAACAGCCCGCCTTCATGATATAGTAATATCTAATAAACGAGATAAAAGAAAAGGGGCACGTGACATGAACGAAAACGCAATCATCGAAACAGTAGAGGTAGCGCAGCCAAAGCTGAGCCGCGAAGATTTGCTGCAGGTCCTGAAGTACCGCTATGCAACAAAGGCATGGAACAAAGACCGGAAAATCAGCGATGCGGACATGCAGACCATCTTAGAAGCGGCACGCCTCGCACCGACGTCATTCGGCTTTGAGCCGTGGAAAATCCTCGTCCTGCAGAACGAGGAAATCCGCCAGGCCATCCGGCCGTACGCCTGGGGTGCAGATGCCGCACTCCAGGACGCCAGCCATTTTCTGGTATTCCTGGCACGGAAAAAAGCCGACATCACCTTCGGTTCACCCTACCTCGAGCACATCACACACGACATCATGGAGCTGCCCGAACAGGCATACAACATGTTCAAGACGGCTTATACGGGATTCTGCCTCGACCAGCATAAGATCCTCGAATCCGAACGCTCGGCCTTCGACTGGTCGGCAAAGCAGACCTATATCGTCATGGCCAACGTCCTCTTCGCAGCCGCCTACCTCGGCATCGACTCCTGCCCCATCGAGGGATTCACGAAGGACAAGGTCGAGACGGTTTTAGCCGATACCTATCATCTCTACGATCCCGAACACTTCGGTGTCGCCTGCATGACCGCTCTGGGCTACCGCGGCGAAACACCGCATCGCGACAAACGCCGCCGCCCGCTCGAAGAATCCGTAATCTGGAAATGAACCACAAGTTCGGCATCGAAGTCACACCACAACTTGAAAAAGGAGTTTCCGAAATGTGCAATCTGACGCACATGCCAGGGCGTCCCCTCCGGGGAAGCTGGCAGCGCAGCTGCCTGAAGGGGCAACTGTTCTTATTCACTGCGCTAATCAATGTAAATCGAACCAAAAAAGGCCGCCGCACAAAGCGCAATGCTTCGTGCAGCGGTCTTATGTTCGTTTGAAAAGTACGGGATAGCCGGTAGAAGGCGATCAGAGCGTGGAGTCGACCCAGTCGCCTTCATAGGCGCGACGGTAGAGTTCGACGACTTCGTCCTTCGTGTACTTGCGCGGGCTTGTCAGGGCGCAGGCGTCCTTGAGTGCATTCTCGGCCATGAGTTCGAAATCCTGCGGCTGAACGCCGAGTTCCTTGAGTGTGCGCGGGATGCCGACCTCGCGGCTCAGGCGGCGGATGGCGTTGATGCCCTTGTCTGCGGCTTCGTTCGTGCTGAGGCCGTCGATGACCTCGCCCATCGCCTTAGCGATGTCGCGGAAGCGGTTGAGATTGCTGATGAGGTTGAATTCGCAGACGTACGGCAGTAGGATGGCGTTGCAGACGCCGTGCGGCAGGTTGTAGAAGCCGCCGAGCTGATGGGCCATGGCATGGACGTAGCCGAGGGAGGCGTTGTTGAAGGCGATGCCGGCGAGGTACTGGCCATAGGCCATCTTGTCACGAGCGTAGAGATAATCGCCGTTGGCAACGGCTTTCGGCAGGTATTTCTGGATCATGTTGATGGCCTGCAGGGCTGCGGCATCGGTCAGCGGGTTGGCGGCAGACGATACGTAAGCTTCGATGGCATGCGTCAGTGCGTCCATGCCCGTGGCAGCCGTAAGGCGCGGCGGCATGCCCTTCATGAGTGCAGGATCGTTGATGGCGATCTGCGGCGTGACGCGCCAGTCGAGGATGGCCATCTTGACTTTGCGGCGCGTGTCCGTGATGATGCAGAAACGCGTGATTTCGGAAGCCGTGCCGGCCGTCGTGTTGATGGCCATGAGCGGCACCATCTTGTTCTTCGAGATGTCGATGCCCTCGTAGTCGTAGATCTCGCCGCCATTGGCAGCAATGAGGCCGATGGCCTTGGCGCAGTCATGCGAGGAGCCGCCGCCCAGGGAGATGATGCAGTCGCATTTCTTTTCATTGAAGGCCTTGACGCCAGCGACAACGTTCTTATCCGTCGGGTTCGGCTCAGCGCCGCCGAAGATGTACGTCGGCAGGCCTTCTGCCTCGAGGATGCCCTTGACCTGCTCGGCCATGCCGGATTTGGCGAGGAAGGCGTCCGTGACGATCATCGGATGCGTACCGTCAAGACTCTTCATGAGTTTGCCGGCTTCGTTGACGGCACCTTCACCAAAGACATTGCGGGTTGGCAGGAAATAATACGTTAACGACATGGAAAAGACCTCCTTGAATCATTCAAGCTCTTGATTGAGCTTGTTTGTATCTTGTTTCGATGGTTTTATTATAGTATAGAATTGACTATAAGTAAAATACTGGATATTTTATAAAATTAATAGGATTTTTATGAATTCATTTTCGTGTTTTTCCTATGCAAGAAGGCGATGAATACTTGTATTTTCCTTATTGCACAGGGCTTTGCAACGATCTGTGACTTTGTTATAATAATAACATAAGCAATTGGAACTTATAAAATCAATAAGTTTTATCCTATATCTAGCCAAGGTGGAGGTTTTTGCCATGGAAATTCGTCATTTTCATTATATCTGGACCATTTACGAGACGGGTTCCATCTCGCGGGCGGCCCAGCAGCTCTACATCTCGCAGCCGTCGCTGTCGCAGCTCTTGAAGAGCGTCGAGAAGAAGGTCGGCGCGCCGCTTTTCGACCGCAGCACGCAGCCGCTGCGCCCGACAACCATCGGCAGGAAGTATCTCGTGGCCGCCAAGCACATCATGGAGATCGATGCGGAGTTTCGCCAGTACGTCGAAGATGAGCTCGGATGTGCGCAGGGCAATCTCATCGTCGGCAGTTCGCCGTTCCGCAGCACATATTTCCTCGCGTCGTTCCTGCCACAGTTCCAGGCACAGTACCCCGGCATCCGGCTGCAGCTCGCCGAGCACACGTCAAAGCGACTCGAAGAGGCCGTGCTCTCCGGCGATGTCGATCTCATCATCGCGACACAGCCCGTCGATACCGAGGCGTTTGCCTGTGCGGAGCTCTATGCCGAGGAGATGATCCTCGTGCTGCCGGCCAATCATCCGCTCTCGAAGGCCTACAACCTGCCGCAGGACTGCCGCGGCAATCTGCCCGTGCTGCCTATATCGCTGCTCAAGGATACGCCGTTCATCCAGATGCACAGCGAGCAGAAACTCCACCACCAGCTGCTTTCCATCTGCGAGGAAGGCGGCTTCACGCCCAAGATCTATTTGCAGACGCGCAGCATGGAGACGGCACTGACACTCGCGAGCGCCGGCCTCGGCGCGACGCTGATGCCGATGACGCTCCTGCGCGCCTTCCACCCGCAGACGCCGCCGTGCTTTGCGGCACTGCCCATGCGCCCGTGCCGCCACGCGCTCGTCGCCTGGCGCAAGAAGGCATATCTCTCACATGCCGCCCGCGCCTTCATCGATTCGCTCGTCAATTACTGCCGCGACAAGGGTGACGATTTATGAAGAAGCAGGAGTAAGTATCTGCGCCGCCGCGCAGCTTTTGACAACGGCTGCGCGATGGCGTATACTAAAAAGCATCCTCTTAATAAACTAGTTAATTTAACCAGTTTATTAACTAGTTGATTTCATGTACAAAAAGGAGCTGATAATTGTTTATGACAAATGAAACACTTTGGTCCAGGAATTTTATTGCTTTGGTCACGGCCAACGGCCTGCTGTTCGCGGGCTTTCACGTCCTGCTGCCGACCCTCCCGCTCTACGTGGCGGGTCTCGGAGCCTCCAGCTCGGAAATCGGCCTGATCGCCGGCATTTTCGGTTATTCTGCCATCTTCATCCGCCTGTTCACGGACACGGGCGTGCGCGCCTTCGGCAAGAAGAAGTGTCTATATGCAGGGCTTCTGCTCTCGCTGCTGGCCACGGTCGGCTATGCCTGCTTTGACTCGATTCATGCCATCATCGCCGCCCGCATCATTCACGGCTTCGGCTTTGGGCTGAGCACGACGTTTGCCGCAGCGCTCGTGGCTGACGTCATCCCAGCTTCGCGGCGCGGCGAGGGAATCGGCTATTTTGGCCTCGGCAGTACGATTGCAATGGCCCTGGCCCCTGCCTTCGGCCTGATGCTGCTGTCGGATATCAGTGCCACTATGCTGTTCGCTGTCTCCGGACTGGCTTCGCTGCTGGCCCTGTTTGCTGCCCGCGAGGACCGCATGGCAGAAAAAGAGCCGGAGCTCCCGCTGCCGGCCGTGCATCTCTCGTTCCGCAACCGCATCTATGAGCCAGGCACGGGCATCCCGTCGGTGCTGACAATCCTTTTTGGCGCAGCCTATGGCAGCGTCAACACATTCATCGCGATGATGGCTGCCGAAGCCGGGATTGAGAGCGCCGGCCTGTTCTTCATCGTCGGGACTTGCTTCATCTTTATCTCACGTCCTTTTGGCGGACGCCTGCTGGACCGCCGCGGTGCCTTTGCCGTCGTAATCCCGGGGGCTCTGCTCTACAGTGCAGCTCTTGGCCTGATCCTCATGGCGGACAGCCTCCCCATGCTGCTCGGGGCGTCTGTCCTCTACGGCCTCGGTGCCGGTCTGCTGCTGCCGGCACTCATGACCTGGATGCTCAATGCCGTGCGCGCCGACCGCCGCAGTGCAGCCAGCGCCACCTTCTACAATATGCTCGATATTGGCACGAGCACAGGCATCCTCGTGCTCGGCAGCCTGGCCGGCAGCGTCGGCTACATCGCCATGTATCAATACGTACTTGCCATCATGGGCGTGTTCCTCGTGTTCGGCATCGTACAGCACCGTTTTGCCGCGTCTACACCGCAGACAGAAGGAATCGAAGAAGCAGAGGAGTAATTCATGGATACGCATATTTGGCAGGAAAATGACACCGACCGCCTGATGCATCAGATTCATCAGACGATGCGCCTGTTCGCCAAGACCCTGAACCAGGAAATTGCACGATCCGGCATTTACAGTTCCGAATGGACGGTCCTGAACCTGATTCACCACCGCGGGGAATGTGCCCAGGCGGAGCTCAGCCCGTATCTCGGCATCGAGCCGGCGGCCATCTCAAAGACGCTGGTGAAGATGGAAGAAAAGGGCGTGATTACCCGGGTGTTCCGCAATGAGCCGCGGGGCAAATTCGTCCGGCTGACCGAAAAGGGCGAAACGCTCTTCACCCGCCTGCAGAGTCTCGTGGCCAGTCACCGCCATCAGGCCCTGCAGGGACTCTCGGCGGAAGACTGCCAGCAGCTTTATGCGCTGATGCATCGAATCCAGGAAAACCTGCAGCAGGATTGACACTCCCTATGCCTGAAGGCAGGGGATTCTTGGTTCGACAACCACTGCGCCGCCTCCGAAGAATTGGCGTCTTACACGATTTCCCCAAGCGTGAATTCCCGTGTGCCCCACGGTACACTTTATTCCAGTTTATGCCACTGTGGATTTATCGTCCAAAGCCTTGCACAGGATGTTCTTTGCAGCATTCACATCTCTGTCGTGATGCGTTCCACACTTCGGGCAATCCCATTCGCGAGCACTCAAATCCTTTGTCAGTGGGTTCTGATAGCCACAAGCAGAGCATGTCTGACTCGACGGGTAGAACGTATCGACTTTGAGCAGTTCGCCACCGTGCAGTTCCGCCTTGTATGTGAGTTGGCGGAAGAACTCGCTCCAACTTGCATCGGAAATGGACTTCGCGAGTCTGTGATTTCGCAGCATCCCCTTGACATTCAGGTGTTCCACGGCAACCGTTTGGTTTTCACGGGTAAGCCGTGTGGATAACTTGTGCAGGAAGTCCCTGCGGATGTTTGCGATGCGTTCATGCACACGAGCAACGCGAACACGCGCCTTGTCTCGGTTCATGGACTTCGGCAACTTGCGTGAAAGACGGCGTTGCTCTCGGCAGAGCTTGCGTTGGAGCTTCTTCAGCGGGTGTGGGGATTGCGTCACGTTGCCGTCGCTGTCCGAGCAGAATGCCCTTAACCCTACGTCGATACCAATCTGCTTACCACCGTTCGGACGGAGCAAGGATTCTTTTTCCGTTTCAACGCAAAGGGAAATGAAGTATTTCCCTGACGCCGCACGGCGGACCGTGGCATTCAAAATCCTGCCCCCGAACTCCCGACTCTGCTTGATTTTCACAAAGCCGACCTTCGGCAGCTTGATCCGATTGCCTTCGATACGGATGCCGCTACTCTGGTTGCGCGTCCGGTAAGACTGGCTGTGGCTGCGCTTTGATTTGAAGCGTGGGTATCTTGCCCGCTTCGCAAAGAAATTCTCATAGGCATGGTCAAGATCACGCAAGGCTTCCTGCAACGCCATGCTGTCAACCTCAGAAAGCCACGCGGTTTCCTCACGTTTTTTCAGGTCGGTGAGCAGCCTGCTTGTCTTGACGTAGGTCAGCGGATTGCGGTTCACCTTCCATTCGTTGCGCCTGACCGCCAGGAAGTGGTTGAACACGAAGCGGACACAACCAAGTGTACGGTTGATGAGGTTTTCCTGCGTCTTGCTCGGATAGATGCGGAACTTATAGCCGAGCGTGTACGTTTCCATGCACTCACTTCCTTTGCGATGTTTTCTGGCTCTCGATATACTGCTTGACAATCTCAAGCGGCGCACCGCCAACCGTCGAGCAGAAATACGAATTTGTCCAAAGTGTTGGCAGTTTTGTTGTCAGCCAATGAAATTCTTGCCGAAGTAT
This sequence comes from Mitsuokella sp. AF33-22, assembly GCF_003475755.1. Taxonomy (NCBI): domain Bacteria; kingdom Bacillati; phylum Bacillota; class Negativicutes; order Selenomonadales; family Selenomonadaceae; genus Mitsuokella; species Mitsuokella sp. AF33-22. Next base: position 183,883 of record NZ_QRQA01000003.1, read on the forward strand.
CCTTGATGTTTTGCCCTTGATTGTCTTTACCGCTTTGTGGATACCAAATTGTGGATCAACCTCAAGCAGCAGGTGCACATGGTCTGGCATGATTTCCATTTCGATGACGTCAAAGTTATTTTCGTCAGCAATGGAATGTATGAGCTCCTTCAATCTCACGTCCACGCCATTCACGAGCACTTTTCGACGATATTTGGGGCAGAATACGATGTGATACTTACAGGAATACACAATATTGTGGTTTGAATGATATACTCTGTTCATACTTGTATTATACTACATATATCCAGCTAATACAACACTCAAAGTAACTGTCCGCCTTCAATTACTTACGTAAATTCGGCGGACGCGCCTTATATCCCCAGCCCTGAAGGGACGGGGTTTTACGGCACATTTGATAAAAATGGCCCCGGCCGGGAACAGGAAAATCTGTCCCAGCGGGGGCCATTTGCTTTCGGAAGAATGATTGACAAGCAGCCTGCTCAGGCTTCCTTGCGGTCGAACGGCACGTGGTTGAGCAGGAGGTCGGGGTTGTTGTCCATGATCCAGCCGAGCGCCCATTCATTGCTGACGAGCAGCACAGGGTTGCCCTTGCGGTCGTAGACGAACATGCCGCGATCGGCACCCTTGAGCGAAGCCGGCGTGACCTCGCGTCCATCTTCGTAGGCGAGCCAGCGCGCGACTTCGTACGGCTGCATGTTCATCGTGATGTCGACGTTGTACTCGTTCTTGAGGCGGTACTCGAGGACTTCGAACTGCAGCGTGCCGACTGTGCCGACGATGTACGATTCCATGCCGGCGCCGGCCTGCTGGAAGAGCTGGATGGCACCTTCCTGCGTGAGCTGCTCGATGCCCTTGACGAACTGCTTGCGCTTCATCGTATCCTTGGCCTGCACGCGCGCGAATTTCTCGGGCGGGAAGACCGGGAAGTCGGCGTATTTGAACTTGTGGCTCTCGTCGCAAATCGTGTCGCCGATGCCAAAGATGCCCGGATCAAAGAGGCCGACGATATCGCCGGGGTAAGCCGTGTCGATGATCTGGCGGTCCTGTGCGAGGAACTGCTGCGGCTGGGCGAGCTTGATGAGTTTGCCCGAGCGCTCGTGCCAGACGCTCATGTTGCGCTCGAATTTGCCCGAGCAGATGCGGATGAAGGCCAGACGGTCGCGGTGCGCCGGGTTCATGTTGGCCTGAATCTTGAAGACGAAGCCCGAGAATTTCTCATCGTCCGGCGCGATGAGACCGTCGCTCGACATGCGCGGCTGCGGCGTCGGCGCCATGCGGATGTAGCCTTCGAGGAAGTCCTGCACGCCAAAGTTCGTCATGGCCGAGCCGAAGAACATCGGCGTGAGCTCGCCAGCGTTGACCTTCTCCATGTCGAATTCCTCACCGGCCTCGTCAAGGAGCTCAATGTCGTCCTTGAGGGCCTGCCACGTATCCTCGCCCACGCGCTCGATGACGGCCGGGTCGTCCGGCTCGTAGACATCAGCGATACGCGCTTCCTGGCCGTGCGTCGTGTCGGCGGCAAAGAGCAGCACCTTGTCGTTGCGGCGGTCGTAGACGCCCATGTACTGGCCGTCCTGGCCGATTGGCCAGTTCATCGGGTAGGAGCGGATACCGAGCACGTTCTCGATCTCATCCATGATGTCGATTGGCAGCTTGCCGTAATGGTCGAGCTTGTTGATGAACGTGAAAATGGGGATGCCGCGCTGCTTGCAGACCTTGAAGAGCTTCTTCGTCTGTGCCTCGACACCCTTGGCGACGTCGATGACCATGACGGCGCTGTCGACAGCCATGAGCGTGCGGTACGTATCCTCCGAGAAGTCCTGATGGCCCGGCGTGTCGAGGATGTTGATGCGGCAGCCGTCATAGTCGAACTGCAGCACCGACGAGGTGACGGAGATACCGCGCTGCTTCTCGATCTCCATCCAGTCGGACACGGCATGGCGCTGTGTCTTGCGCGACTTGATGGAACCGGCAAGGTGGATGGCACCGCCGTAGAGCAGGAGCTTTTCCGTCAGCGTCGTCTTACCGGCATCCGGGTGCGAGATGATCGCAAACGTGCGGCGCTTCTTGATTTCCTTATCGAGTTCTTCGGTTAATGCGGACAAGATTCTTTTCCTCCCAGTATATGTGAATGATACAGGTCAAGTTACACTGCTTACCATTCTATCATAGAGCCTTCTCCTACTGCAATCCCCAATTTCCCCGTATCTGCCGCTATGGTATAATGAAGACAGTACATCATCTGCCCACAGGAGGATTCCCATGACCGAAATCAAACCTTCCGTCTGTCCCTACGACTGTCCCGACTGCTGCGGGCTGCTCATCACCGTCGAAGACGGCAGGGCCGTCCGCGTCGCGGGCGACCCCGAGCACGCCTTCACGCGCGGCACGCTCTGCCCAAAGATGGCCCATTACGAGCGCACGGTCCACTCCGCCAAGCGCATCATGACGCCGCTGAAGCGCACGGGCAGGAAAGGCGAGGGATGCTTTGCTCCCATCAGCTGGGATGAGGCCATTGAAGAGATTGCCGGGCATTGGCAGTCCATCATCAAAGAATACGGCGCCGAGGCCATTCTGCCCTATTCCTACGCCGGCACGATGGGCACGATTGGCTACAGCGCCGGCCATGCCCTCTTCTACGCACTCGGCGCCACGAGCCTTGACCGCACCATCTGCGCACCGGCCAAGAGCCGCGGCTACCGTGATGTCATGGGTGCAACGCTGCCGACTGCCCCGCAGGAAGCCCAGCACAGCGATATGATCATCCTCTGGAGCATCAGCATGCTCGCGACCGACATACACTTCCATCACGACATCGAGATTGCCCGCAGGAATGGCGCCAAGGTTTACTGCATCGACACCTACCGCACGAAGACCGCCGACTACGCTGACGCCTTCCTCTGCCCGCGCCCCGGCACCGACGGTGCCCTCGCGCTTGCCGTCCTCCACGTGCTCGTGCGCGACGGCCTCGCCGACCGCGCCTTCCTCAAGGAGTACGTGCAGGGAGCGGACGAACTCGAGCAAAAGATCCTGCCGCGCTACACCCCCGAAGCCGCCGCAGCCATCACCGGCGTCCCCGCCGCGGATATCCGCGCCTTCGCCCATGCCTACGGCAATGCCCGCGCCCCCTTCATCCGCCTCGGCAGCGGCCAGTCCCGCTACGTCAACGGCGCCATGACCTCGCGCCTCATCACCTGCCTGCCCGCCTTCGTCGGCGCCTACGCCAAGAAAGGCGGCGGCCTCTTGACCTCCGCCTCCGGCAGTCACGCCTTCGACAAGAACATCATCCGCCGCCCCGACCTCGAGCAGAGAGGCGTTCGCCACATCAACATGTGCGAGCTCGGCCGTGCGCTCAACGACACCAATCTGACGCCTCTCGTCAAGGCGCTCTACATCTATTCCTCCAATCCCGCCTGCACCGCCCCCGACCAGAACCAGGTCCTGCGCGGCCTCCAGCGCGAAGACCTCTTCACCGTCGTCCACGAGCGCTTCCTCACAGACACCACCCGCTACGCCGACATCGTCCTGCCCGCCACCACCTCCCTCGAGAGCGAAGACCTCTACTACTCCTACGGCCACTACACCATCCAGCGCGCCAGAGCCGTCATCCCGCCCGTCGGCGAGAGCAAGAGCAACTGGCAGACCGCCCGCCTGCTCGCCAAGGCCATGCACCTCACAGACCCCATCTTCGCTAAGACCGAAGAAGACCTCGTCGAAGCCCTTATCGACTCCACAAAGAAATTCTGGCCCCTGCCCCTCACCGGAGAAGCACTCCAGAGGCTAAGAGACAGCCGCCCCGTCGACCTGCCGCTGCCCGAAGGATACAAGCTCCACTTCGCCACCCCTTCCGGCAAGATCGAGATCAAAAATCCCCTCTGCCAGCCGCCTCTGCCCGACTACCTGCCGCCCCACCGGGACAGCGAGCCCTTCCACCTCATCAACGCCCCCGACATGCGCATCCTCGACAGCTCCTTCAACGAGCGCGACGAGCTCACCCGCGGCAACATCATGACCCTGCTCATTCATCCCGAAGACGCCGCCGCGCGCGGCCTCCGGGACGGCGACCCCGTCCGCGCCCGCAATCAGCGCGGCCACGCCCACTTCACCCTGAAACTCTCCGACCGCGTCAACCGCGGCACCCTCGTCACCGAAGGCGTCTGGTGGCAGGCCTACACCCAAGACGGCAACACCAATCGCCTGACCGCCATGCGCCTCACCGACAAAGACGGCGGCAGCACCTTCTACGACATCAGCGTCGACATCGAAAAAGCCTGATGCCACACGGGGCAAACAAAAAACCGGCACGAGACATGCGCACTCGTACCGGTTTTTTCTATCCAGTTTTATCTCTGAGTCTATGGCCGTTCTCCGCCAGCTTAAAAGGCCTTCCCATTCAGTGCCTTTTCCACCAGCGTGTCCCCGACATACCGGAGTTTCAAGGAAAACACCGCCTCCTGCTCCTCCATCAGCCGAAAGAAGATCTTGTCGCCTTCCCAGACGGGTAAATCATAGACGGCATCTTTGTCCACCCATTCGAGCGTCCCCTCGCGGCAGGCGTCGCGGCCGATGAAGTCGCCGTGGAAGCGATCAGCCGTGTAGAGGAACATGTACTCCGTCTGCCACTTGTCCGACATGAATGTGATGATGCCGCGCAGAGCAAAGCGGTCAAGCGTGAGGCCTGTCTCCTCGCGCACCTCGCGCAGGAGGCATTCTTCAGGCGTTTCGTCGGGCTCGAAATGGCCGCCGACACCGACCCATTTATCGTGGTTGATGTCATGTTCTTTTTTAACGCGGTGCATCATGAGGTACCTGCCGTCCTGCTCGAGGTAGCAGAGCGTCGTCAGATTTGTCTTCTTGTGACCTTTCTCCTGCGCCGCCGTCATAGCTTGAGCTCCAGTCCGACCGGGCAGTGATCGCTGCCGAAAATCTCGTTGTGGATTGTGGCATCGACGATGCGGTCGCGCAGCCTCGACGAGGCGACGAAGTAGTCGATGCGCCAGCCGGCATTCGTGTCGCGCGCCTTGCGCAGATACGACCACCAGGTGTAGATGCCCGTGCGCTCCGGGTAAAGCGTGCGGAACGTATCGAGGAATCCCGCAGCGAGGAGCTCCGTGAATTTGCCGCGCTCTTCATCGGTGAAGCCGGCATTGTGATGATTCGTCTTCGGGTTCTTGAGGTCGATTTCCGTATGGGCGACATTGAGGTCGCCGCAGACGACGACGGGCTTTTTCGCGTCGAGTCCCGTGAGGTAGGCGCGGAAGGCGTCCTCCCACTCCATGCGGTAGGCGAGGCGCTCGAGGCCACGCTTGGAATTCGGCGTGTAGACCGTCACGAAATAGCAGTCGGGGAATTCGAGCGTGATGATGCGGCCTTCATGGTCGTGTTCCTCGATGCCGAGGCCATACGTCACCGCCAGCGGCTCGAGCCGCGAGAATACAGCCGTGCCCGAGTAGCCCTTGCGTTCGGCGCTGTTCCAGTACTGGCGGTAGCCCGGCAGGTCGAGGATGGCCTGATCCGGCTGCATCTTCGTCTCCTGCAGTGCAAAGACATCGGCGTCGAGTTTCACGAAGGATTCCATGAAGCCTTTTTTGAGGCAGGCCCGCAGGCCGTTGACGTTCCAGGAAATGAGTTTCATGTCACAGACCTCCCGTCAAGGCAGCGTCTTGAAGGCGTCGAGCGGCCAGAAGACGAGCACGGCCTTGCCCTTGATAAGCTTGTAGGGAACGAAGCCGACGTCGGCGAAGCGGCTGTCCTCTGAGTTGTTGCGGTTGTCGCCCATGACGAAGACCGTTCCCTCCGGTACGGTCGCCTTCGGATATTCGCTGCGAGTCTTCTCGAGGATGTAGTCTTCCTCAAGCATCTGATCGTTGACGTAGACGCGGCCGCCCTTGATCTCGATGGTATCGCCCGGCGTCGCGATGACGCGCTTGATGAAGTCGCGGCTCGTGTCACGCGGATACTGGAAGACCAGGATCTCGCCCTTCTTCGGCGCGCGGAAGTCGTAGATGAACTTATTGACGACCAGGCGCTCCTGTGACTGCAGTGTCGGGCGCATGGACGGGCCGTCGACGATGTAGAGCTCGACGACGAACTGGCGGATGATGAAGGCCAGGACCACGGCAATGACGATGGATATGATCCAATCCTTTGCCTCTTCTCCCAAAGAACTCATGTAGTTTCCTCCTCTGATAAAACAAATAGGGACTGCCAAAGCAGTCCCTATCCGTACGCAGATTAGCGTTTCTCTTTGATACGAGCAGCTTTACCCGTAAGGTTGCGCAGATAATAGAGTTTTGCACGACGGACGATACCCTTGCGTACAACGTCGATCTTCTCGATGCGCGGGGAATGTACCGGGAACATACGCTCAACGCCGATGCCGTAGGAAATGCGGCGAACCGTGAACGTCTCACGGACGCCCGTACCCTGACGAGCAATGACGACACCCTCGAACATCTGGATACGCTCGCGGGAACCCTCGACAATCTTCGCATGAACGCGAACCGTATCGCCAGGTGCGAACTCCGGGATATCCGAACGGAGCTGTTCTTTCTCTAACGTCTCGATGATATTCATTCTTTTTCCTCCTTATGTCAGACGTTCATGGCAAGCAGCAGGCTCACTCAGAGGACCGCCCATATACTCAAATAGCATATCATAAAAGGAGCTGCCTTTCAACTGGAAATTTTATTTTTTTGCAGCCGGTACGTGGCGGATGCCGGCAAACGAAGATCAGGCGTGGATGCGTGCGGCCATCGCGGCCTTGACGACATCGGCCGGCACGTCGTTGCGGCAGCTCACGCGGCCGATCTCATCGACGAGAACCCAGTTGACCTTGCCGTTGATGGTCTTCTTGTCGTGGAAAATGTCCTTGTACATGCCTTCGACTGTGCAGCCCTCGGCCTGTACCGGCAGGTGAAGCTTCTCGATGAGTGCCTGGATACGCGCCACACAGGACGAGGGAATCATGCCGAGGCGCGCGCTGATGTCGGCGGCGCCGACCATGCCGATGGCCACGGCCTCGCCGTGATTGTAGCGGATGTAGTTCGTTTCCTTCTCGATGGCATGCGCCATGGTGTGACCGAAATTCAGGATGCGGCGCAGGCCCGTCTCCTTCTCATCCTCAGAGACGACGGCGGCCTTGATCTCGCAGGAACGCGCGATCATGTGGACCGCGGCCTCGGGCTCAAGTGCCAGCACGTCCTCGCTGTTCTGCTCGAGGAAGGAGAAAAAGTCCGCATCATAGATGACGCCGTATTTGATGATTTCACCGAGGCCCGTATAAATCTCGCGCTTTGGCAGCGATTTCATCAGCGAAAGGTCCATGATGACGGCGCGCGGCTGATAGAATGCACCGATGAGGTTCTTGCCGAGCGTGTGGTTGACGGCGACCTTGCCGCCGACGCTCGAATCAACCTGGGCGAGCAGGCTCGTCGGCAGCTGCACGAACGGCACGCCGCGCATGTACGTCGCCGCGATGAAGCCCGCGAGGTCGCCGACCACGCCGCCGCCGAGCGCAAAGATCGGCGATTTGCGGTCGAGGCCCTGCTCGATGGCTTTCGTGTAGAGCGTCTCGGCCACGGCGAGGCTCTTGGAGCTCTCTCCTGCGGAGATGGTCGCGAGGCAGACGGAAAGCCCGGCTTCCTCGAGGCATTTCTTGACGGCTTCGCCGTAAAGCGGCCCGACGTTACTGTCCGTCACGAGCATCGCCTGACGCGAGAACCCTTCCTGCTGCACGAACGGCACCAGGACTTCCTTCAAGATATCGTATCCTATGTATATCGTATAACTGGCCTTGCCAAGCTCGACTTCCACCTTACGCATGGCTGCCGCCCCCTATCTTCTCATGTTTGATTTGCCGGATGATCTCGTCGACAACTTCGCGCGGCGTGCGCGTGCTCGTGTCGACGTAAAAGTCCGCGACTTCGTATAGCCTGCGCCGCTCCGCGAGCAGCGAAGCGATGGCCTGGCGGCGGTCCCCCTGGTCCTCGCTGTCGAGCACCGGGCGCGTGCCGTGGCTGGCCGTGCGTGCGAGGATCGTATCGATGTCTGCCTTGAGGCAGACGATGATGCCGCCCTCGTGCAGGGCCGCCATGTTCGCAGGATCCTTGACCGTGCCACCGCCTGTCGAAATGACCGTGTTGCGACGGCCGGCCGTCTTCTCGACCATCGCGTGCTCGCAGGCGCGGAAATACGCTTCGCCTTTCTGCTGGAACATCGCGGGAATCGTCATGCCGTATTCCTCTTCAATGGCCCGGTCGAGGTCGATGAACGCGGCACCCAGCCGCTTGGCGAGCAGCTTGCCCGTGCTCGTCTTGCCCGTCCCCATGAAGCCGATCAGCACAATGTTTTTCATCGCGTCACCAGTCCTTCCGGATGCGTTCCTCATAAGCGGCCAGTGCAGCCTTGAGATCCACCATGGCATCGGAACCGAATTTCTCGCAGATGGCCTGCGCCATGACGAAGGCCGTCATGGCCTCGCCGACAACAGAGGCTGCCGGCACGGCGCACGTGTCGCTGCGCTCCTTGCAGGCCAGCACTTCCTGGCGGCTCTCGATGTCGACCGAGTGCAGCGGCTTCATGAGCGTCGGGATGGGCTTCATGACGGCGCGCACGACGACTTCCTCGCCATTCGTCATGCCGCCTTCGAGGCCGCCGGCGCGGTTTGTCTTGCGGCAGGGATTGCCCTCTGCATCGAGGAACACCTCATCGTGAATCTGGCTGCCCGGCAACAGGCCGCAGGTAAAGCCCGCGCCGATTTCGACGCCCTTGATGGCCTGGATGGACATCAGCGCACCTGCGAGTCTGCCGTCGAGGCGGCGGTCCCACTGGATGTGGCTGCCGAGGCCTGCAGGCAGGCCGCGCACCGTTACCTCGAAGATGCCGCCGAGCGTGTCGCCCGTCTTCCTGGCTTCATCGATTTTCGCCTTCATCTTGGCTTCAGCTTCGGGATCGTAGCAGTTAAGCTCCGAATCATGTGCCTTGCCGAGCTGGCTGCGGTCAATTTTCTTGGAGTCAACGGAAACACCGCCGAGCGTCACAACCTGGGAGACAACCTCGACACCGAGCGCGCGCAGGAATTCCTTGCAGACGGCGCCGACGGCGACGCGCATCGTCGTCTCGCGCGCACTCGATCGCTCGAGGATGTCGCGCACATCGTGGCGGTTGTACTTCTTGATACCCGTCAGATCGGCATGGCCAGGACGCGCTGCCGTGACCTTCGGGCCTTCCGGCTCGCCGAAGGCCGCCATGCGTCCGCCCCAGTTGGCAAAATCGCGGTTGACGACCTGCAGCGTGATGGGACCGCCGAGCGTCTCACCGAAGCGCACGCCCGAAAGCACCCGGATCTTGTCTGTCTCGATCTTCATGCGGCCGCCGCGGCCATAGCCCTGCTGACGGCGGGCCAGATCGCGGTTGATGGCTTCTTCATCAAGCTTCAGCCCGGCTGGCAGGCCCTCCAGGATGGCGGTCAGGCACGGGCCGTGCGACTCACCGGCTGTCATAAAACGTAATGTTGTCATATTTTCCACCTCACGTTAATTCCAAAAACGTTATTTCTAGTTTAAAGTATCTTTCCTGATAAATCAAGCACTCATAAAAGATACAATTGTCATATAAAGAAAGACTTTTATCAAAAGAAAAAGACATCCCCGACAGTTTCCTGCTGTCAGGGATGCCGAATCTGCCTGCCCGTCAGGCAGGCATGGCATAGGCGCGCAGCTCCAGTTTGCAGACGAGACGCCCGCCATCACCGGATTCCAGCTGGATGCCCGCGACCTTCAGGAAGCGCGCCGCATGGCGCAGATCCCGCAGAAGGTCGAGCAGCGAGAAGTAGTCAGCTTCGCAGGCAATCTGCAGGGGCAGCACGAGCAGCCCGCCTTCCTGATATGCCTCAGCCGGCAGGACGCGCTGCAGCGATACGTGATGCAGCAGAGCGAGCTGCTGGATTTCGTGCAGCAATTGCCCCTGCTGCATCTCCCGTGGCAGCTGCGCCTCGGCGCTGGCCACGTGCTGTGCGAGCTCCTGCTCATACGCCTTGCGGTCCGGATGTGCATTCTTGAAGTTCACGACGGCCACAACCTCGCGGCGGACCTCTGCCGTCTCGGCCTCTGCCGCCTGCATATACGCCCGCAACGGACAGTGCACCAGGAAATAAAAAAGGATGACCGCGAGCAGGCTGAATGCTGTCGTGGCGGCAAAGAGCCGCATCTCAGTCGACGTGTGCCACTGCTCCCGCACATGCTGCCAGACACGCTGCAGCATCTGCTCCTCCTGCTCCGGCTTCATATCGAATCGCCCATCCCGTTTTTCCTCCTCCATGACTCCATGTCTCAGATTCCCCGCGAAGACCTCATGGCGCGTTCAGCACCAGATGAAAGCGGATTGCCCCCTTGCCGCCCTCCTCCTGCCGCTCAGCTTTCTCCAAGAGCGGCGTGCCAAACGGCAGGGACTCCTGTCGGAATGCTTCCATATATTCAGAAAGTGCCGCATAGGTCAGGGCCGTGCCGGAAAGTTCCAGCGAATGGTCCCTGCCGGGCTTCACATCCTGCAGCCAGATACCTTCGACGGTGAGCGGCGGACTGCCAAGATACAGCAGCAGGCTGTACCAGGGCACGGCATCTTTGCTGAGCTGCCGCAGCGCCGTATCGCGCGCCGCCGTCCCCTGCCGCGCCGCTTCGAGCACCTGCATGGCTTTGCGGTCAGGCGCCAGCGCCAGAAGCTGCTTCTGCGCATTCTGCAGGCTTTCGCGTGCCTGCCAGGCACGGGTACCGAGGAAACCGCCCCAGACGAGAAGCAGCATGAGGGTCAGGGCTGCAGCAGCCGCGGCCAAACGCCGCCAGGCCAACTGCGGTCCCTGCCCGCCCGCCTGCGAGGATAACCCGAGCACGAAGGGCGTGGGACGGCCAAGGCCCCACAGCGCCGCCCCCACGGCCCCACTCGTCCCCGGGATATCCTGTTCCCGCATCCCTGCACGTCCCTCGAGCAGCGTCTCCTGCAGGATGAGGTCATCGGCGGACACGTCGGTCAGTCCCTCGGGAATCCCCATGACCCAGCCGCATATGCGAAGGCCTTCCATTCTGCCCTGCTGCTCAAGATGCGCCACATCAGCGCGCGGCACGCCCAGGGCAAAAGCTCTGCCCTCCTCCGGCAGATGCCAGCTCAGGCAGAAATCTTCGGCCGCCAGTCCTTCCTCCATGAGCCGTCCGTCGACTTCCCAGTAGGCTGCTTCCCGGCACTCGGCCTGCGTCATCTGCCGCGGCAGGTCGAGCAGAAAGCAGCGCAGCCTGTCGGCGGATAAACAGCAGACGATTTTCTCCTGCTGCCAGCCCTGGCGTGCAAGCCCCATGAGGACGCCAGCCACCATATCCTGCACTGCCGCATCGCCGCTTTCAGGCTCCCATGACGAAGCCAAAATGCCGGCAGCGTCCTGTCCTGACGGCTGCCGTTTTTCCTGCGCCAGTTGCAGCAGACGCACCGTTTCGCCCTGACGCTCGGCCAGCGCGTAATAGATGGTGTCCTGCTGGCAGCAGATGCCGACACAGCGCCGGTCTTTCTCGTGCAGCAGGCGGCTGAGCCGCCCCGGCATGCCGCAAAACTGATGATGCCACCGGTCAAGGTATCCGGCCAAACCAGACATAGCCCCCCTCCTTTTCCACCAGAATGCCCCGGACCGCCCGATGACGCTGCCACCTCGCATCGTGCTGCTCATGCGCGACAGCCGTGAGCTCGATGTATCCTGAGGCCTGTCTGCCTGCCACACGCAGCGCCAGCGGCCCAAAGGCCGTGAGTCGCTCCTCCTCATAGAGATGGGAGAGATCGTTCTGCTGCAGGGCCGCAGGATCGCGGCAGGCTTCCTGCGCCACGCGCTCAAGAGCTCCTGCCGCGGCAAGGTCGAGCTGTACTTCCCGCTGGTATTCGGCCGCCATCCGCCGGCTGTTCCCGGCAACGAGCAGGCAGGAAAGTCCCAGGACGGTCAGCACGAGCATCATAGCGAGCGCCAGAAAGGAGGCCAGGCCCTGCTCACGCTTGCGGACAACGCTCCTGTGTTCACTCATCCGGCAGACTCCTTTCCTTTGCCTCAGGCAGCAGCACGCGCGTCGACAGAGCGTAGCGATGTCCCGTCACGCGGCTGCGTCCGGCAAGACGCAATTCGTAGAGGCCCCGGCCGACCGGTTCACAGGTGAACGCTTCGATCTCGACCGCAGCCAGGCTGTAATTGCCGGTGAGCGGCTGGCTCACGTCACGCCAGACGAGTTTCCGGATGCCGCTGACCTTATGGATCCAGTAAGCTGTCTGGATGGGCTTCGGATTGCCAGAGGTCTTTGGCGGCTGATGCTGGTAGAATACGACACCCGTTTTCGTGGCATACGGCCGGATCTTATAAGCCAGTTCGGCATCCTGCACGACGCGGCGAAAGGCCATCTGGACCTCCTGATGAAGCTCGGCATCAGCCCAGAACCGGAAGGCACTGTGAACGCCTGTGCAGAGCAGCAGACTGAGTGCCATCATCATCACGGCCAGCAAGGGCACGGACAGCAGGCAGTCAAGGAGCAGGAAGCCCTGCGCAGATGAGCCATTACCCCGTTGTTTCATGCTCATACCACTCCCGTTCCAGCTGCAGCGAAGCAGTGCCGCCTCCAGTATGCCCCGGCCAGCTCACCACGACATCCGCCCGCCAGCCGTCGGGTCCTTCAGCCACGCGGACCTCGGCCTCAACGGCAAATTCCACTCCTTCGCGTACCGGAGCCTCCTCGCCGAGCCAGCCGTATGCCCCCGGCGCGAGGCGTCCCTCCCGCGAGAGCGCCGCAAGTTCCGCGAGCTCCTGCTTGGCCAGGTATATGGCGGCCACGCGCAGCATATTCTCCCGCTCAAGAGCAGCACTCTGGTGATAGACGGCCAGCGCGGATACCGAAGCCATCAGGATGCCCGCAAGCACGAGCAGCTCGAGCAGGAAGAACCCCGCGTCCCCCTTCCGATGCCGGCTCTTCATCCGCTTCACCCCGCTTTTCATCTGACTGCCACGCTCAACCGACACGGTCCAGCCGGCAGCGGCCACTGAGGCTCATCACGATTTGCCGGTCCCGCGCACAACCCTCCATGCGCAGCCGCAGCGAAAACGGCAGGTCGACAGTTCCCTCTTTGCCAAAGTACACCGGGCGGCTCATCGTCATGGTGCTTATCATCGTCATGCCCCTGGGGAATGAATGGCTCTTGATGACCTGCCGCCGCCCGCGCATGATGAAATATCCCGTGCGGCTGAAGCGCAGCGAGGGAACGTATTCCTCGCGCTGCGGCATCATGCCGTCAGGCCACGAAGCCGTGCTGTGCGACAGGGCCTGCACGTAGCGAATCGTGTGCAGGAGCTGGACAGCCTCGTACTCCAGCACGGCTTCCCGGTACATGCGCACGGCCTGCGGCACGGCCATCAGCGCGAAGGCGGCGATGACTGCAGCCGCAATCACGCCCTCAATCAGCAAGAAGCCCGGCGAGCGGTGCTTCAGAAACAGCTTTGATAAGCCTGCCACAGCTCCACCCCCTTCACATAGCCGACATAACCACCGAGGGACAGGAACGGCCCGAACGGCATGCACTGCCGACGGCTGGCACGTCCCGTGGCAATCAGGAAGCAGGCGGCAAAGGCACCGGCTACGAAAGCCGTCAGCAGGGCTGCCAACAGGGCACGCCAGCCCAGCCACAGGCCGAGTACCATGACGTATTTGACATCGCCAAGGCCCAGACCGCCATGCGAGAGCCAGCGGATGGAAAGCAGCAGGAAGCCGCCGAGCAGGCAGCCGAGCACAGCATCGTCAAACGGCACGGTCGCACCGAGGGCGAGAAACAGCAAAGCCAGAAGTGCCAGCATGAGATTGCCGCGGTCCGGCAGGAAGCCCGTGCGGCTGTCCAGCCAGCCCATCACTGTCAGGCCGAGCGCAAAAGCCAGCCCGCCCGCAAGCCGCCCGCCCGCAAGCCCGGAGGCCAGCAGTCCAGCCCAGGCAAGGACCGCTACGCCGCACAGCCCCTTCCAGCTGCATTCCGTCGTCAGCATCCAGTCCTCAGCAAAATCCTTCATGATTGATTCCCGCTGCCGGTGCTCTTCCGCTCGCCGAATGCGGACAAAGTCTTGCCGTCACAAAGAGCGCGCATTTCCTCTCCGTCTCCTGTTTTCCCGATTGAATAGGCGGCGTTATCCGAGAGTGTCGTCAACTCGCCATTGACCAGGCATTGTCCTGTCGGCGGCTTGAGGTTTTTGGCATCGACAATGTAATCATCCAAGGCGGTCAAATCGCCGGACGTCGGGAAGACACCTTTCTCCAGCGCATAGACGCCCATGGCCGTCTCAATCGTCGAGAGATCTGCCTGGATTTTTGCCGTATTGGCCTTGGCCACGGCCGAATGGAACTTCGGTACCGCAATGGCCGCCAGCACGGCGACAATCCCCACGGCAATCAGCATGCCGAGCAACGAGAAACCTGCTTCCTGCCTCTTGTTTTGTGACATCAAAAAAACCTCCTCCACATCAGAACACAAATCCTCACACTTCAGGGGCCTTGTGATGTGTATTCTACATCCAATGGACATTCTCCTGCTTAATTATAAGAAATTTTTAATTTTTATCGCGATTCTTATAAAATATCGGGAAGTGAATAAAAATAATAAGGCGGGTAAATAAAAAGCACCCGCTTTTCGGGTGCAAATCACGATGAGTATTTTATAGTATGTTCATTCGCTGCGCACACAAGGAGGATGTTCGGTGAGATACGCGTTGATGCGGCGCAGCAGGCCATCCTGACCGTGTGCCAGCAGCACGGCAAAGCCATCATGTGTAAAAGGCTGCGTCAAAAGCGGTGCGCAGAGGCGCGGATCCCTTGCGGCATGGTAGGCAGCTTCGACCGTTTCCGTCATCATGATATCGGCCTCTCCCGCGGCAATGCGGACGGGGATCTCGCCGTTCTGCTCATGGCAGATCCATGCAGCGTGTGTCAGGAATCGCCGCACGAACGCTTCATTCGTGCCGCCCGGATTGAACATCACGCGCACCGACGGCCGGTCCAGGTCATCGAGACTCCGATAATGGCCGGCATCTTCGCTGCGGCAGAGAATGGTCTTGCCCGTCTGACGGTACACCTCGGACACAAGGAACGTTTGCCGCCGTTCGCGTGTCGACGAAATGCCGCCGATCGCCGCCTCGAATGCTCCGGCTGTCAGCTCCTCATGCAGGTGCGGCCAGCTCGTCGCCACGAATGCCACCCGGAAGCCCAGATCTCTTCCAAGCCGCTTCATCCACTCGATGTCAAGTCCTTCGTACTGCCCATCGGGCCGCAACCACGTGAACGGGCGGTAATCCCCCGTCGTCCCGACGCGCAGGACCGGCCGCTGTTCACTGCTCAAAACCGTTATTCCCATGTTTATCCCCTTTTCCCACTGAGCCCGCAGGCAAGCAAAGCAAAAGCCGCTTAATCTGTTTCGACTAAGCGGCTATTTGCCTTGTGTTTGATTTTCCATGTACTCTCACCGCATGGAACCATTAGTGGCCCATCGGACTCGCCTCCTTGCTGACTCACCCGTATGTGCAAGTGCTCGCAAGAGGTAAGAAGTCATTCCGTTTTCTCTATGGCTTTCTTCCCTTTGTTTGATTATATTGTAGCAAAATTATGTAATGTTGTCAAGAGTTTTGGTGGAAAATCCGTTATTTTCTGTAATGTCTGTTCGCAGACAATAGGCATTGCGAAGGCTTATGGCTTCTCCTGCTTTGGCAGGCCGTAATCCTCCGGATAGCGCTGGATATCCTCGACCATGTGCGTGATGAAGTCCCGGCATTTGCCGCAGCCCGTACTGCAGGTCGTGCGCGCGGACACTTCTTCGAACGTCTTCGCACCGGCTGCGACGGCATCGACAATCTCGCCGTACGTGACACGGCGGCAGTGGCAGGCAATCTTTTCTCGTTTCATTTTTCCTCGCTCCTTTTCTCCTGAACGTTATCCTGTTAGAAATTATGCGTGAATCCCAAGGAGAATCCGACGCCGTTATAGCCCGGATTATGGCTGCTGAAGCCGTTGGATGAATGATGGAAGAGATACGCGAGGCTGATGGCGTCGCGGTCTGTGTAATGATATGTCAGACGCGGCCCGATGCGCCAGAGGAAGCCGAACGCGCGGCCGTTGCCCGGATGGGCGTGATTGTAGGCAAGGATGCTGCCCGTACCGTCAATGGAGGCATCGAGCTTGCCGGAGACGTGGCGGGTCCAGCGCAGCATATACGACGGACCAAAGCCGACGGCCCCGGCATCGCGATAGATATCGTCTTCCGTCGTCGAACCGAGTGCGCGCTCCAGCGTCAGGCCGTAATGCAGGGACAAGGCACCGAGCTTCTTGTACTGATGGTAGATGTGGATATTGTAAAGATTGACATCGCGTTTCTCGAAGAAGCGGGCATCGAGGTACTCAAGCTGAACTTCGATGTTGTGATGTGACGGACGTGCCGCTGACTCGAACTTTGCCGTCTTTTCCGCAGCTGTATCTTTGGCCGGCTCGATACCGGTCTTTGCCTCCTGCGAAGATTCTTTCCCGGCCTTGTCCTGCCGGGAAGTCATGTGCTCCGGCATCTCCGTGAGTGCCTTCTCCTCTTTGGCCGCGGCCGGAGCAGCCGCTGCGGGTGCCTCAGCTGCAGGAACGGCCTGCACAGGAGCTGCCGCCTGTGCAGAGGCTGCGGGCAGCGGCAAAGCCAACAGACAAGCCGCCAACGAATAAACGGGACCAGATTGTAATTTCATGATTAATGCGCCATCCTTTGCCTTGATTTCAAGTTCCGGGTTCTTGTCTTAATGTTAATATTCGAGCCTGCAGCGTTTTCTCCTGCTTTCCACCTCCTCTGTTCCTCAGATTTGCTGCGCGGCCTGCTGACGGTAATGGCGGATCTTATGCGCAAAGAGCCAGCCGCCAAGCGGCAGACAAATGAGCGCGATGATCAGAAGCGCCCCCATATCGTGCCAGATGTGCGGTGAATAGCCGGCCAGGAAGAGTTCGCGGACGGTATTCGAGAAAAAGGAGAGCGGAAATGCATCCGCGACATACTGCATGGCTGTTGGCATGGCCTCATGCGGCCAGGTGTATCCCGAAAAAATGAAGGCGACAACCGGATACATGATGATGCCGCGCACGAATTCCATCTCCTTGTGGAAGCAGGCGGAGAAGAGCACGACGAAGCTCATGGCCGCCAGGATGAACGTGCTCGCGAGCAGCAGGAGCTCCCGCAGCGGTGCGTGGAGCGGAATGCCCATGAGGTTCTGCACGAGGAAGACGACAAGCAGATACGACAGCATGGAGAGAAACCAGAAGTATACGACCTTGGCGAGCAGCAGCAGCCAGGGCGAGCCGTATACTGCGCCATCCTGTGTCCCCGCCGTCAGTGCTTCGTATTCATTCGTGATGGATGCGCCGACCGCAAAGAAAATCCCCTGCTGAAAGGCGACCATTGCAAGGCCCAGCAGGAAGAAGAACATGTAGCCCTGCGTCATGTTGTGCAGGACACGCAGGTGCGGCGTCACCGGATTGATGACATGCCGGCTCATCTCGACCTCAGCCCCCGTGCGCAGTGCCACGCGCTCCGTGGCCAGACGGTTCGAGAAATCCGCAAGGATATCCGACACGGCCGAACTCGTGATGTTCGTCAGGATGATGTTCGCACCGTTGGCCATGTAGAGGACATCGGAAGAACTGCCCGTCTTGATCTTTTTCGAAAAATCCCGCGGAATCTCGATGGCGGCATACGCGCGCTTCTCCCCCTTTCCTCCCAGGAATCTCACGCGCAGTGCGAAAATCGCAGCTGCCAGCATCTGACACCCCAGTCCTCCGAAGAACATGATGCGCACGTTGCGCCATAGATCCGGCGAGCTGCCGCTCAGCAGGATATCGCGCAGGGTGTCGCCTGCATACGTCATGGGCATGAGCATGCCGATGGTGGAAGCCACGTCGCTCATGTCAAACGCCGGCCACGAAAGGCCGCTATAGAGCAGCCCCGGCATGATGTAGACCATCGGGGACTGCAGGGCGAGCACGCGCGTCGGGCAGAAGACCGAAAAGACGTGCAGGATGCTGCTCACAAAAAACAGGAAAGCCCCGGCCATGAGTATGGCATCGGCCCAGCTGCCGCGCATCGGCACGGCAAAACCGTAAACGACGACATTCAGGGAAAGAATAAAGCTCACAAGCCCCAGGCACCAGTAAGGCAGTGTCTTGCCAAGCGAGATGAACAGCGGGTTCGTACCGCGCCACCGGCGCCTGAAGAACTCCGTCACCATCGCAGGAGCTATCGTCAGCATGATGCCGATCTGAAGACCGTTCATCATGAGGCCGGAAAGCATGAAGGAGCTGTAGCCATTTGCCGGATTGCCGAGGATGCGGACCCCCATGTGCACGGGATAAGCCGCATTGATGGCATCATCGGGCAGCAGGCTCAGGCTCTCGAGCAGACTCTTGCTGACCGCAACCGAATAGGAGCGGCTGATTTCCTGCGAGGCACTCAGCGCCGCATTGCCGAACATGTTATTCGTCGAATCCACCATGATGAGGATATCGCTGCCGAGTCCCGACTTGATGTCCTTGTCGAAATCCTTCGGGATGCCCAGGGCCATCTTGGCCTGGCCGATCTCGATGGCTTCCCGCATCTCCTCTTCACTGGCCGCCTGCGCGACATAGGTGAAGCGGTCAGCGTCGGCATAGGCCTGAATCAGCGAACGGCTGAGCTTGGACTGATCCTCATCGTAAACGACGAAGGGAATGTTGTTGACGACATTCCCCCGGTAAACGCAGCCAAAAAGCAGCGAAAACGCCAGCGGCATCGCAAAGATAATGATGGCGACCGGCGGTCGCCCATGTATCAGGTAATGCCATTCATCGCAGACAATCGCCCAGAATTTCTGCCAGACGGCCATGTGCTGCCCGGAATCATGTTTGCCATTCATTCGCCATCACCAGCCAGACGGAAACGCATGCCCGGCCACAGGGCATCGGAATTGACCTGAATCTTGACGTTGAAGCTGACGATATCACTGGCATCACCGCGTTCGCTCGTAGCACGCTGCGTCGCAAATTCCGCCTTCTTGCTGATATCCGTCACCGTGCCCGTCACCTTTGTCTTGTTGTCGCGGCCGATCAGAGTCACCTGCTGACCCAGGTGGAAATCCGAGAGCTGCGTCTCGGGAATCTTGATGTCCACCCAGTTATCAGACGTATCCTGCACGGCCACGAGCGGCGTGCCGTTCGAGATCATCGAGCCTTCCTCGACGTACTTCTCCGTGATGACGCCGTCAAACGGAGCCTTGATTTCCGTCTCATCGAGCGAAACTTCCACATCCTGCAGAGAAGCCTCAGCCTGTGCGAGCTTGGCAGCCAATGCCTTCTCGTTCTCCTTGCTGACATCCGTCTGCAGGAGGCCGGCATTCGACTGGCTCACCGCACCCTGTGCCTGCTCATAAGCGGCCTGCGCGGTCTTGTACTTCGTATCGTACTGGTCGAACGTCTGCTGTGATACAGCTCCCTGTGCCAGAAGATCGGCATAGCGGTCATGGTCGGCCTTCGCAAGCGCCAAGTCTGCCCGTGCACGGTCAGCCGCGGACTGTGCCTGCGAGAGGGCAGACTGCGTGGACCCCTGCTGCATGTTCGTCGTCACGGCAGCCTGTGACTGCTGAGCCCGCACAGCCTCGATGCTCGCCTCAAGCTCGGCCTTCTGTGCCTCGAGGCTGCGCTTATCGATGCGCGCGATGACCTGTCCGGCCTCCACCGTGTCGCCTTCCTTGACGAGCAGCTCGACCACACGGCCGGCCACCTTGGAATTCACATCGATTTCCTTGGCATCAGCCCTGCCCCAGGTCGTTTCTGAAACAGTTTTCCCGAGGCCGCAGCCGACGCAGGAAAGAAGCATCAGCAGGCTGAGCAATGCGGCCATCGCCTTGCGGCAAGCCGCATACCTCATTCCCACCCTCTGATGCACCAGCTTTCTCATCCAAAACATATTCATATTCATCACTCCTGTCTATAGCCTTTCATCTGCCTCTGTTCAATTAATTGAACACGTTCAAATAAAAGGCAAAAAGAAGAGCGGAATTCTTCCGCATTCCCTGTTTTCCAGCTCAGATTGCCAAGGGTTCTTCGACGAGTTCCTCTGCGATATTGCTCCAAAGATTCTTTTGCTGCTTCATGCGCGCAATGGTCGCTTCCACTTCTGCTTCAGGAACCTCGAAGAGCCGCAGAGCCATATCGATAACCTCAGCCCGTGCCGCATCGTCATCGATGGGCGTATCAAAATAGAATGCCGTGATGCAGGCTCCCATTGCTCCCTTGATCAGCACGGCCTTGCGGCGATACTCCTCCGCTGTGAAACGCGTGCCGAACAATTGCTGTGCATACCTGGCGAATAATTCGGCCATCTTCTCGAAGATGACGCGCGAATGATAGCATTCATAATACAATTCACAGATCCTGGCATCATCGCGCATCTTCGTGAGCTCTACCTCGCAGATCACGGCATATTTAAAAGCTGGCGTCTCATCGCCGCAGCAGGCATCGATTTTCTCAATGCAGTGATGGATGATGGATGCCAGCATCTCAGCAAAGATCGCTTCCTTGTTCTGGTAAAAATGGTAGATGCTGCCCGTGAGGACGCCGGAATGCTGAACGATGTTCCGGATAGTCGTCTTCTTGTACCCCTGTGTGACGAGCAAGTCCTTCGCGGTTGCCAATATCTTCTGGCGGATCTGTTTACTGTGTTCTCTCATGAATATCCCCCTCTATCGAAGTCCAATTCCCCTAGTTTATATTGAACATGTTCAATATTATTATAAACAGAAGAATCTCATTTGTCAAGAGGCAGTCACCAGGCCTCGCATCTGGATTCCCATGGCGATATATGGTAAGATAGGCATAGTTTAATTCGTTTCCGTTTTTCTAGATAGGGATGTGCTAACTGTATGAAAACCACGATTATCGGCATTGCCGGCGGCACGGGCTCCGGAAAGTCCACGTTCACCAATCGCCTCAAGGACTACTTTGGCGACAAAGTTACGGTGATTTATCACGATAACTACTATGCACCGCACGACGACCTGACCTTCAAGGAGCGTCAGACCATCAACTACGACCACCCCGACGCCCTTGAGACAGATCTGCTCGTCAAGCATCTCAAGGAACTGCGTGAAGGACACAGCATCGAATGTCCCGTCTATGATTTCACGCTGCACAACCGCTCTCAGGAAACCATCGTTATCAAGCCGAGCCACGTCATCATCGTCGAGGGCATCCTGATCTTCCAGTCGCAGGAACTGCGCGACATCTTCGACATCAAGATTTTTGTCGAGGCCGACGCCGATGAACGCATCCTGCGCCGCGTACTGCGTGACATGAACGAACGCGGCCGCAAGCTCGACGACATCATCGAGCAGTATCTGACCACGGTCAAGCCCATGCATTACCTCTACGTCGAGCCGACCAAGAATGTCGCCGACATCGTCATCAACAGCGGCCTCAACAACGTGGCCTTCGACATCATGAAGACCAAGATTGAGGACATTCTCAAGAAGGGTGCTGCTGCAGACGAAGCTGAAAAGGCCTGGTAACGCATCGCTGCAGCCTTTACCAGTACAGCGAAAAAACAGCCTCATCAAGATGATACATCGCGATGAGGCTGTTTTTATACAGATGACTGTTTCAATTCACATAAAGGGAGGTCACGAAGCCCTCTTCCGTCAAATAGCGCGGATCAAAGGGACGGCACTTGAGGCATTCACGGATGGCCGTCATGTGATGCTGGATATCCTGCTTCCGGGCACCGAGCACATGATAGAAGCGTGGTATCTGCGTGAAATCGAGACCGTTGATCGAGCCGTAGGCAAACAGGCAGGCCGTCATGATGGCAGGCATGGTCTCCGGATCCGGATCCTTTGCCGTGCCTGCGACTGACAGATAATCTTCGAAGAGCTTCCAGATCAGGCCGATGGCAAAGCGGCTGAAGCCAATGCGCCGGGCGATTTCCGCCAGCACGGCCTCTTCCTCCCGAAAGGTATCATGCAGGACAGGCTGCTTCGGCAAGGGCTTTGGCATCTGGGCATTTGGCAGGACATTGAGCTGGGCAAAGGACGACATGATGTGCAGTGTATGACGGACCATGGCGGATTCACGCTGCAGGAATTCCTGTACCGTGGCCTTGCGATGCTGGCAGCGGAACATGACCAGCTGGCGCAGAAGGATTTCCTTCATGCGGCGGCGCAGCCTGGGACTTGCCGGCAGGGCGACGATGTGATTTGTCATCATGAGGCCGCAGAGATGGACATGCCCGTAGAAAATCTGCTGGCTGACGTCCATCAGCGGCAAATCAGGATGCGGCAGTGTGACCATCTCATCTGTCAGCAGATTGCGGCAGCGGCAGCTGTCGCCGCAATCCTCCTCGATGGTAAAAATCATGAATTCCGACTGCATCATGTCACGCAGCATATCGATCTCTGAGAGGGAGAGCTTTTCCTTGTTGAGGTGGAAAAAATGCTGCAGCGGTATTTCATCGGAATCGAGCAGATGGTAGTCAAACAGGAAGTAATCCCAGAACGTCATCCAGGTTTCTTCCGCCGTCTCCTCGGGCAAATGATGCAGGATGTCTCCCGTCTCACCGTCCGGGCCGCAGAAGAGATGCGTGGCGCGTTCCAGATCATTGACGTACCTGTCCTGATGATAAAAGGCATCGATGCGTGCGAGCAGGCCATCCATCAGAGCATCAAGCTTGTCGAGCACGTCCGGTCCAAGCATCTCCTCATAATTGAGCGAACTGTAGAATTCCTTTTTTGTCCGCTTCTTCGGCATGATGAATTCTCCTTCGTCAAAGAAGGAAGCCAGCGCTTCTTTCAAAGTTTGCCGCTGCAAAGCCGCTTCTTCCGGTGAAGGCGAAAGGTAGCGCCGATAATACGCAAAGAACTTCTTGATGATGGCAAAGATTTCACGCACCGAAGCCTCATCAGCCGTAAAGCCCACCTTTTCACCAATTGCTCCGCGCACCGTTTCCTGATAATCATAAATTGTCAGACCGTAAAGGGAGTCTAAATTCATCGTCCTGACGCAGCTCACCATGTTCTGGATGACAGCCCAGACACGGGAAAGCTCTTCATCCGAGAGACCATGCCAGGCCAGACGCCGGATGTAGCGTTCGGCATCGTCGCGCGACAGGATCCAGTCCGCGCCTTTATGAGTAATTGTGTAAAAGAAATCGATTCTTCTATAAACATTTATTTTGACATTCATCATGCGTATCGTTCCTCTATCCCTAAAACAACTTTTTCATTATAACATAAAGGAGCGTATGAAAAAAGACCCCGCTGACGCGGAGCCTTCGCTTAACCGGCA
>NZ_QRQA01000004.1:0-35664 GCF_003475755.1 Mitsuokella sp. AF33-22
CGCCCGACACTCAGTGGCGTTTTTCGCCCGGCGCTAACAACTATTCCGAACCAAAGACCAAAAGATAAGCATTGTGGGAAAATCTAAACTTTTGGATTTTCCTACAATGCCAACTACGGCGGAATCCCTCCCACTCCTTATATCTTTCTGTATACATTGAATTTGTATTTAGTAAAATGCAGACAACACCACGGATCGGCTTTTGGTTGGACAATTCCAACCAAACACCACAGCAGACAGCAGAAAACATTCTGAACGCTAGGAAGCCGGTATGATTGTTACATATAAGGGGAAGAAAAATTTCTTTTAGGTACTTGCTTTCCTAAAACTGATGTGATACAATGATTTAGTCCAGAAAAGGAGTAAAAAATATGCGGCAAGGTATTCTTAAATAAAACTATAATCAAATAGTGGGAACAAAGGATTATGATAGCTCCTTTTGTAGGGGCTTAGTTTTTTGTACCCAATTTAAGAATACTTTTGCCTTATCAATTTTGACATATCCCCAAAAACAGCAATCACAAACAGGTGTATGCTGTATATGTGTATGTCCGCAACTTATAATCCCCAGTGGTAAAAGTATTTTACTGCTGGGGATTTTTATGCCCTTTGGGGCTGTAAAGGGAGGACAATCACATGAAAATAATCAATATTGGAATTCTTGCCCATGTAGACGCTGGAAAGACGACCTTGACGGAGAGCCTGCTATATGCCAGCGGAGCCATTTCAGAACCGGGGAGCGTCGAAAAAGGGACAACGAGGACGGACACCATGTTTTTGGAGCGGCAGCGTGGGATTACCATTCAAGCGGCAGTCACTTCCTTCCAGTGGCACAGATGTAAAGTTAACATTGTGGATACGCCCGGCCACATGGATTTTTTGGCGGAGGTGTACCGCTCTTTGGCTGTTTTAGATGGGGCCATCTTGGTGATCTCCGCTAAAGATGGCGTGCAGGCCCAGACCCGTATTCTGTTCCATGCCCTGCGGAAAATGAACATTCCCACCGTTATCTTTATCAACAAGATCGACCAGGCTGGCGTTGATTTGCAGAGCGTGGTTCAGTCTGTTCGGGATAAGCTCTCCGCCGATATTATCATCAAGCAGACGGTGTCGCTGTCCCCGGAAATAGTCCTGGAGGAAAATACCGACATAGAAGCATGGGATGCGGTCATCGAAAATAACGATGAATTATTGGAAAAGTATATCGCAGGAGAACCAATCAGCCGGGAAAAACTTGCGCGGGAGGAACAGCAGCGGGTTCAAGACGCCTCCCTGTTCCCAGTCTATCATGGCAGCGCCAAAAATGGCCTTGGCATTCAACCGTTGATGGATGCGGTGACAGGGCTGTTCCAACCGATTGGGGAACAGGGGGGCGCCGCCCTATGCGGCAGCGTTTTCAAGGTTGAGTACACCGATTGCGGCCAGCGGCGTGTCTATCTACGGTTATACAGCGGAACGCTGCGCCTGCGGGATACGGTGGCCCTGGCCGGGAGAGAAAAGCTGAAAATCACAGAGATGCGTATTCCATCCAAAGGGGAAATTGTTCGGACAGACACCGCTTATCAGGGTGAAATTGTTATCCTTCCCAGCGACAGCGTGAGGTTAAACGATGTATTAGGGGACCAAACCCGGCTCCCTCGTAAAAGGTGGCGCGAGGACCCCCTCCCCATGCTGCGGACGACGATTGCGCCGAAAACGGCAGCGCAAAGAGAACGGCTGCTGGACGCTCTTACGCAACTTGCGGATACTGACCCGCTTTTGCGTTGCGAAGTGGATTCCATCACCCATGAGATCATTCTTTCTTTTTTGGGCCGGGTGCAGTTGGAGGTTGTTTCCGCTTTGCTGTCGGAAAAATACAAGCTTGAAACAGTGGTAAAGGAACCCTCCGTCATTTATATGGAGCGGCCGCTCAAAGCAGCCAGCCACACCATCCATATCGAGGTGCCGCCCAACCCGTTTTGGGCATCCATAGGACTGTCTGTTACACCACTCTCGCTTGGCTCCGGTGTACAATACGAGAGCCGGGTTTCGCTGGGATACTTGAACCAGAGTTTTCAAAACGCTGTCAGGGATGGTATCCGTTACGGGCTGGAGCAGGGCTTGTTCGGCTGGAACGTAACGGACTGTAAGATTTGCTTTGAATACGGGCTTTATTACAGTCCGGTCAGCACGCCGGCGGACTTCCGCTCATTGGCCCCGATTGTATTGGAACAGGCATTGAAGGAATCGGGGACGCAGCTGCTGGAACCTTATCTCTCCTTCATCCTCTATGCGCCCCAGGAATACCTTTCCAGGGCTTATCATGATGCACCGAAATACTGTGCCACCATCGAAACGGCCCAGGTAAAAAAGGATGAAGTTGTCTTTACTGGCGAGATTCCCGCCCGCTGTATACAGGCATACCGTACTGATCTGGCCTTTTACACCAACGGGCGGAGCGTATGCCTTACAGAGCTGAAAGGATATCAGGCCGCTGTCGGTCAGCCGGTCATCCAGCCCCGCCGTCCAAACAGCCGCCTGGACAAGGTGCGCCATATGTTTCAGAAGGTAATGTAAAGATACATAATCGTCAAGACGGCAACAATCAGAAGTTATGGAGGGTAACAATGGAATATAGTAAGGAAGATTTAATGGAAGCAAAAAAGCAAATTTGGGGAGTGGGAGAGAACATGGGAACAGAGGAAAGTAAAAAAATCTGGGAGGAGAACGCACAATTTTGGGATAATGCAATGGGTGACGAATCTAATGAATTTCGGGTAAGTGAATTTAGAGGTTGAAAATCATATGTATGACCCCTGTCTAGGAATTGTTTGGATGAAAAATTTGGTTGAAAGTCATAGAACTACCAAAACATCTGAATGAAATATTTGGTTGAAAACGGTATTCAGCCACGGATATTTTGGTCGCAAAATTTGGTTGAAAATACGCACACAAAAAGAGCTACCTGCTATAAAGCAAGTAGCTCTTTTTGTGTGTCTGATATTCAGTTACTCGAAGATTTCTCCGGTATCGGGGTCGAGGCCAACCTCGTCCGATTCATCGTTCTCATCTGTGCCCTCAAAGTAGAATACAGGACCATCCTTCGGAATCTCAGGGCCTATCATAGCAAGGTTACCTTCAAGGATTCTCTGTAGGTTTGCCTTGCGATATAAGGTTCTTCCACGAAGTATATCGAAGGAATAGCCACGACCTCGGGTGTTATTCTCACGGATAAGTCTGTTCGTACACTCTGTGAAACCGTTGGAAATGGCTATCGGACAATCCCATGCATTGAATATCTGATCGTAGAAGTTATGGACCGTAGAAGCCAGATCACGGAACTTGCTGTATATTTCATCTTCCGGTATAGACTTTTCCCATTTGGCGAATGCCGCTTCGGCATTGTCGCGGGATTCCCTGTTGTCATCATAGATGCGGAAGAAATCCTCTTTCAGATCGAAGGCAACAGCTAGTGGATGCAGCTTCCTGTCCTCCCGGCACATTCGGATTGCTTCTGCCTCGCCCGGTTCCAGATCCCTTGTTCTTGTCTTCAACGTGTAGGCCAACCCTCGTTTCGTTTTGATTCGGTCCTTCTTGGACATATTGCCCTGTATCTGCCGTCTGACGGCGTCTACCGCCTCGTTCGCCTTCATGACCACATGAAAATGATCAATCGCCCATCTGGCGTTCGGCATGGCGTCACCGATGGTCTTCTGGAACGGTCGGTACATATCGGAGCAGATCCACAGAATCTTATCCCGGTCCCGCAGATTCATGAAGTATTCTGTCAGCGTCTTCTGGTTTCTCCCCTGTAGCATATCAAACAAGGTCCGATGTTCTAGATCGGTAATGACGGTTAGTTCTCCCAACCGTTTCACCTTGATCTCGTCAATGCCGATAAATGCTGGCGTCTTGAACTGTAGCATACTTTCGTGGAACTTCAGGAAGTCAACAAAGATATTCTTGACGGTATTTCCAGAAAGCGAGTAATCCTCCCCGATATACTTGAATGCGTCACGCAGGGATCTTTGAGCAATAGCCGCGAACGCACGGGACGTGAGGCTTCTTTGTTCATCAATGCCCTTAATCGTAGGCATCCAGATGCTCCGGCATTCTCGGCAGCGGATTCGTGGAACCGTCACATCCCATTTGACCGGGATTTCTGCAGGAACATCCGTCAGACGAATCGTTCTTCTGCCGTGCTTATAGACCTTTCCCCCGCATTTAGGGCATCTTTCGGGCAGTTCTCCATCGTACTCGAATTCAAAGACCTTGTATCGTTCTTTTGTTTTATCATCCGTCCAATAGGAGGTCTTACTGAAGCTACAGTCTGAAATACCGAATATCTTCTCAATTTCTTCGTGCATTTAGTTCCCCTTTTTCTGACGGAGCAGGCCCATCAAATCCAGCATATCAATTCGCTTATTCTTGTCTACGAGGTCGTAGATAACGTCAGCAAGCGGTCTCCATGCCTGCGGATCGTTAAGAATCTTATCCGCAAGGACTGCGAAATCGTTATTCTTCAGAGAAGCCGCAGCAAGGCGGATAATGGACTCCAGACGACCATCTGCAATAATTGCCTGCTTGGAGTTCGTAGAGTTCTGAATTTGCATACGGCTTACATCATCAGCGGTCACATAATCGGCAATCGCATTGATGGTCCTTGCACCAGTTTCAGGCGGAACATTCTCTCCCCATACCTCGTTGATTTTCGCAACGATGGCTTTCAGAGACTCCTTCTTGGAACTATGCCCCTTGCCGCTTGCACGCATCGGCTTCAGCTTGGTATCATCATCACTGCCTTCGCCTGTATCAATAGCATGGATACGGAAATCCGACAGCACAAGGCTGGATACATCAATCTCTTCCAGGGGAGTACCGGAAATCTTGTGAGACAGCAGTTTTGCAAATCCCGCAAAGACTTCAAGGTTCGGCTCTCCGAGGTTTACAATCTGAGAGATGTAGTTGTAGGCAGAAACATACTTTTTCAGCTTCTTCCGGAAATCCATCAGCGTATCAAGTTGTTCGGAGATGTTCCGCAGCTCCGCATCAGCCTTCTTAATCGTCTCTGTATCATTCTCGGATACTGCCTTATCACGCACGTTATGCCATGTAAGGAAGGCTGTCTGCTGTGCCTTCATCGCATCGTTCCATCTTGCCGCAGGCTCTACAACGGTCTTATAGAGCTTCTGGCGAGCAGAATCCTTGCTCTCAATGTCGGCAACGGACTGATAGCGAACCTTCTTGTAATTCTCGAACTCGGCTTCTGTATAGATATCAGCAGCATCCAGTTTCTTCTTGATCTCATAGATGATATCGAGGTTCTGGGCAGACTCCATTTCAGCCCCGTTGTCATACTTCGTAAACGCCCGCGTGACGGCCTCCGGGTCGTTTACGAAGTCAATGATATAGACGTGATCCTTGCCGGAATAGGTCCTGTTCAGGCGAGAATACGTCTGCACAATCTCGATATCGTTAGCGATCTTCTTGTCAATGTACATGGCGCAGAGTTTCGGCTGGTTGAATCCAGTCTGGAACTTATTCGCTACGATGAGAAGCCGGTTCCGCGGCCGGTCAAAGGCGTTCTCGACAGACTCGTACCCAAGGTCGTTCATATTCTCCTCGGTGTAGTCATAGTCCGTCTTGATGGCTGCAAACGGATTGTCCTTGAGGTACTGGTCCTCCTTCATGACCGCCTGTGAGCCCTTTACCTTGCCGGAGAAGGCTACCAGCGGCTCTCCCGGAACCTTGAATTGGAGCCGTTCCGTAATCTTGTCGCGGTCATACTCGGGATGAGCACGGAGATACCCATCAATAGCATACTTATAGCGGACAACGGAAGGACGGCTAGATGTAACAATCATCGCCTTTGCCTGTCCGTTCAGCATAGCCGCCACGTTTTTGACGAAGTGCTCAATGATAAACTCCGCCTTCTCCATCACGTTTGTTGGATGCAGGGATTCCCACTGGGCGATTGTCCGAAGTGCCGCTCGCTCATCCACGAGCTTGTCCTTAACCACCTCTTCATTCAGCTTGTAAGCAGTCTTGTAGGGCATATATCCCTTCAGAACATCGAGAATATACCCTTCCTCAATAGCCTGTCGCATCGGGTACAGATGAAAGGACTCCGGCAGCGGGTTGCCGGTCTTCGGGTCTGTCCGGTTACCCGGTCTTCCGAACAACACCTTTGTCTCTGCCTTAGGCGTAGCGGTGAAGGCGAAGAAGGAAATATTGGTCGGCATTTCCCTTGCATCCTGCAATTGCTGGAAGTAAGCGTCGATAGCATCTTCATCAGTCACGCTATCAAGGTCGAGCTTCGTCTTATCCTTGTCAGCGGCCAGCTTCAGAGCGGCTTTCATCTTGCCTGCAAACGATCCGGTCTGTGCGGAATGCGCCTCATCGATTAGGACAGCGAATTTAGCGTCAATCAGGTCTTTATCCATGGCAATGGCATCCATGGCAAATGGGAAGGTCTGGAGCGTAACAACGACAATCTCACGCTTTTCATGCAGAGCTTTCGCAAGCTGCTTGGACTTTGCTCCGGAAGTCTTCTTTACGTCATCACCGCCGATCATCTCAATCAGTCCGACCGTCTTTTTCAGCTGTTTAATGGTCTTCTTGATGTTGGTATCAAGCCCCACACGGTCTGTCACAACGATAACGGAGGAGAATTCCCGTGTGCCGTCCGGGTTCATCAGACGAATCAATTCATGGGAGATCCATGTAATCGTCTCGGTCTTACCTGAGCCAGCGGAATGCTCGATAAGATACCGTTGTCCCGGTCCGTTCTCACGAACATCATCAATGCACTTTGTCACACAGTCCCACTGATGAAAGCGGGGGAAGATCTGCGTCTTTACATCGTGCAGACGGCCTGTTGCGTCTTCCTTCTTGGATACTTCCTCAAATACAAAATTATGGAAGATGCGAAGCCAGTTATCCTTGCGGCAGATATCATTCCAGAAATAGGAAGTCGGATAATCCGTATCGTCCTCCTGCATGGGTAGATTGCCCGCATGACCCTCATTTCCCTTATTAAATGGCAGAAAACGGGGCTTCTTGGATTCCAGATTCGTGCACATCCAAATCTCGTCTTCAGAAATGGCAAAATGCACGACAGCACCACGCTTATACATGAGGAGATAGTTCTTGCGGTTCGTACCGGGTTCAATCGGCTTCCGCTCGTTCTGATATTCCTCAATAGCATCCTGTACAGTCTGTGTCAGTTCGGTCTTTACCTCTGCGGTTCCGACAGGAATTCCGTTGATAAAGAAAACAAGGTCAAGAGACTTGTTTCCTGCGGTCTGATAATGGACTTGGTGCATGACGCGGAGAATGTTTTCGTCATAGAAAACCTTCTGCTTCGGAAGCCTCGGATCGTCTGGGAAGTGGCCGGAACAGGTGACAGTCTGAAGCCCCGCAGTCTGGAATCCGTCACGAAGAGTGAGGATGGTTCCGTCAATCTCCAGAGATTTCACGAGAGCCTTTTCAAGATTTGACTCCCAGTTCCCGCCGTACATCTTTTTAGCCTTTTCAACCTTGTCTGGTGCGGTCTTTGATAAATATTCAATAAAATCAGGGAAGTATAAAGCAGTGTTCGGATCGAAGTCTTTGTCCGTTCTGCTTTCCCTCCAACCCTGGGAGACCAGCTTATCAGCAATATGCTGCTCCAGGTTGATTTCCTTATGCAGGGTATCCATTATTCATAGTTCTCCTTTCTGCAGTCGATTTTGCCCGTGACGGCATTGTAAATCAGCGACTTCTTATATTCTTCCAGTTTGGCGATTAATTGATTATGCTTGTTTACAGCATTGTCTAAAATACTGTTTGTCTTGTCCAATACCTTAACGATATCGGCCTGCGTTTTGGCATCGGGAAAGGAGATAACGGCATTTTTTACCTTTTCAATATTGAGATTATTTACAACACTGCCATCTACAGATCGTGTAAACTGCTTCATTGCGATATCCGATTCAAGGTAATAGTAAAGATACTCGGGCAAAATGTTATTGAAATCGGAAAAGGCAAGCCAACCATCATGAATACAGCCATCAATATTTAAGACATATGGATGGCCAAAGCTCATGGAGTTTGTTAGAAGTAATGTTCCTTTTTTAACAAATCTTGTTTTATTTAGCCCCTTTCGCTTTATTTTCTGTTTAGTATGGTCAATATATCTTCCATTTCCAGTAGCATCACCAATTTTTATCCAATTAAAGCCATCTCCATCCGTGATATATTCATCGATAGGTCTTGGCGACCCGCCACGAACAACATTGACCACAAACTTGATACGGCTTTGAGTCCATCCATCCTGTGCTGTCACCGCCCGTGTAACCTCTGCTTGCCAATATTCTCCCAGCTTTTCGATGATAACCTTGTGCTTTGCAATGTTGTCATCGATGGCGGCGCACTTGCGGTCAAGAAAAGATACGATAGAACTCTGTATTTCAGAAGGAGGAAGGACAATGAAAGTCTGCTTCAGAGCCTTCTGAGAAATGCTAAACACTTTAACTTCCGTAAGATTCTTTCGAATCTGATATCGCCACGCATCTGTCGTAAAAAGGTAAGCCAGATACTTGTTATTGTGTTTCTCCTCTGTAGGGGTAAGTAATACCGTGTGGTACCCTGCATAAATCTTTTCGTCCGAATCAATAAATGCACAGTTACCTACACCATCCAGATCCTCTGATGTATCAGCGAAAATAAAGCCATTTCGTATAGCTATTGAGGAATTATTTCCATCACAGAATGCCTTTGGAGTATGGCGAATCAGTTCGTCATGGCAGTGAACCTTAGAATTCCATTTGGCGT
Source organism: Mitsuokella sp. AF33-22 (assembly GCF_003475755.1). Taxonomy (NCBI): domain Bacteria; kingdom Bacillati; phylum Bacillota; class Negativicutes; order Selenomonadales; family Selenomonadaceae; genus Mitsuokella; species Mitsuokella sp. AF33-22. The sequence goes on from NZ_QRQA01000004.1 coordinate 8,794, forward strand.
GAATCTGACCATAACTGATCACATTCTCACCTTCTTCCGTTAAATCTGTTTTTTTGATAGAGAGTCCTTTTCCAAGGGAGAATTTTGATTTTAATGGCACTCGCTCCCAATGGGCTGGGAAGTCTTTGTCCCATCTTCTTGTATTATCCATCATTTCAGCAGTTCCTCTTCGAACGAACCAAGGCTCTTTTCTAGTTCGATGATTTCCTTAGCAATCTCTTCCGGCTTTCTAGGCTCTTCGTAGTGATAGAAATAGTTGTTAAAGGAAATACCTGTGCCGACAACACCAACCTTGCCGTCCTGTAGAGGGCCGGAATCCCGGACAGATTCATCAATCCATGTCTCCGGAGCATACGGAAGGACTTCCTTCTGCATATATGTGTCGAAATCCATGTCCCACGGAATGTTCTCTGTATCCTTCAGATCAGGGTCGGGAACGATATTCCCTTTCTTGTCTGTAACAATCGGGAACGACTTGTCTTTTACGCCAAACGTTTTCCGGATGGCCTTGGCAATCGTCGGAGCGCCAACCGGCTTATCCATGTCCTTACGGACGGCCTTGGCGAATGTATCCGCCCACCAGTAGTCCCGTTCGGTCCCGTTCTGAAGTTCCCTGATAACGGCACTTTTCAGCACTTGCTTATCGCTGTCTTTCAGTTTCGGAAGCACTTCCAAGAGACCGCTGACCTTGGCTGCGTCAAGTATGATCTTCTCATGGAGCGGTTGCTGCGTTGTCACCTGACGGAACATGAAGTCTGTATCCGATACAATAATGCTTTTTCCGTGGTCATGGCCGTCGATATAGGTTTCCACAATCCAACGGCGCTTATCTTCCGGGATGTCGTACCGCTTATTCCCGAGGGATTTCCGGCGAGACTCTTTCATATCTGACGCATCAATCAGCTGAATCTTGTGTTTCCGGCCTTCTGGCTTGTGGTTATTTAAGATCCAAAGGTAGGTGTTGATCCCCGTGCGGAAAAAGATCTCTGTCGGGAGCTTCACGATGCAATCAATCACGTCCTGTTCAAAGAGCCAGCGACGGATATTGGACGGACCGCTGCCCGCGTCGCCCGTGAAGAGCGGAGAAGCTGACAGGACAATGCCCGCCTTGCCGCCGCCTTCCGATACCGGGGCCATCTTGGACACGACATGCTGCAGAAACAGCATGGAGCCGTCGCTGATGGACGGAAGCCCGGCCCCAAAGCGTCCCTTAAACCCAAGCCTTGCTTCATCAAACACGGCGTCTTTCTCTTTTTCCCACTTTTTCCCATAAGGCGGATTGGAAAGCTGATAATTAAATGTATCATCCGGGAACTTGTCATCGGAAAGCGTATCTCCATAAGCGACATGCGCGGACAGGTCCTTCACGGAATCATATTCATCTTTGTCGCCGTTGTTGACATTGCGGAGCAGAAGGTTTGCCTTGCCAACAGCCCAGGATTCACCCTCGATTTCCTCGCCATACGGCACGATCACGGCCGGGGCGGTCATTTCTCTGTTTTTGTGCCACTCATCCAGAAGGTCGAGTGCGTCCGTAATGAATCCGCCAGTTCCCATGGTCGGATCATACAGTGTCCGGACAATGCCCTTGTCAGAGTTCATCAACTCTTCATCGTTGGCGAAGATCATACTGGTCGCCAGACGCACGACGTCTTTCGGCGTCATGAAGTCCTCGGCGTCCTCCGCAATGGACTCGCCGTAACGCTGAATCAGGTGCTCGTAGATGTTGGACATCTCTCGGTCGGACACAGCCTCCGGGGAAAGGTCGAAGGCCGCGAACTTCATGCAGGTCGTGTAGAGCATACCGTGTTCCTGAAGCGTCTTGCAGGTTTCCTCCATCTTGAACCGCTTCATGATTTCACGAGCATTCGGGCTGAATCCGTCGATATAAGACATCAGGGCCTCGTAGGTATCCGTAGCGCCCAGGTTGTTCAGACGGAAGTTTGTGACGTTGTAGAAAGGCTTTTTAGAATACGTACGATAGTTTTCGCTTTCCCGTCCCCATTCCTTCTCATGGTCTTCCAGAGCCTTGCAGACGGCGACCCTGGTTGGCTCCAAAGCACATTCCAGTCTGCGGAGGAGGGAGAATGGGAGCACCACACGGTTATAGTCTTTTCTCTGGATCACGTCCCTCAGATAATCGGCCACGTTCCAGATTTCTGCTTCGTAATTAAACCGTTCCTGTTCCATTAAGTGGTCTCCTTATCTTTTCAACCAGAATTTGAGAAATAACCTCATATTATGATGATACTATAACAAGAAAACTATTTCAACCAGATTTTGAGCAAAATATAGAGTTGTGATTTTCTATGTTTTCAACCAAACGGGATATTTTGCGACATAAGAAAAAGAACCTCATTCAACCAGAACCCCGATATTGGGAAATGGTCGGATAAGGCCCTTTTCAACCTCAAATTTCACTTACCCAAAAATTGTAGGGCTACTGTTCGATAAGGGGCGGATGAAGGCAGTTGAATCAATATCTTGTGTTGCTGGCAATAAGATATGGATATCTTGTATACTGATTCGTGACTGTAAGCCCGCTATCGGCATACGGTAATGCGCCTTGGTACATCTCATCTGCAACTCTGGCAGCAACAGATTCTCTCATGGTATCTTTGGTAGTTACGATCATGGAAACTTGAGCAGCTCAAGTTTCCATGATATACTGATACCAGAATATCTACTTTGAGAGGAAGTGGCTGACCGATGGCAAAGAAAGGTCCGGAGCACGAGCGTACACGCATCCCTACGCTGAAAGCACTGATTAAGGCTGGCTGGAACAGGAAGCAGATTATCTGCCCGTCAGCGGATTCCGCTGATACCGAATGGAGGGTTCCAAAAACTCCTTCCGAGGCGACGAAAAGGGAGATGGGACGTTCGTTCGATTACTTCCCGGTTGACATAGCTATCTTTGACAGCATAGAGCATGCCGGTGAGTATGACCACCTATTTGGTATTATCGAGTGCAAGAAACCTGATGTAGAAGCTGGCGTAACCCAGCTTGAGACATATATGGGGCTTGAGCCCAGATGCCGCTTCGGCTTCTGGACGAACAGCGAGGACACTGCCCTTGTTTATAAACTTGCTGACGGAACCTACGAGGTCGCAAAAGGGGCTTCCCTGCCGAAACCCAGCGACAACCTGCGCCGGGCTGGCAAGGAACCGCTGACATACAACGACCTGGACACTCCCAACGCCGCGCAGCTTTCCATGCTCTTCTTGCGCCTGCTGGACACGATAGCTGCCAGCGACTCGGTTGCGACACGCCCCGAGCAGCGTCTGAACGAGATTGCCAGCCTGCTCATCGTCAAACTTGAATCAGATAAGAGAGGCATCTCGCACAAGGACGAACCCCTGACGTTCCAGATACGGGAGACGGTAGAAGCAACAGCGGCCGCCATCAACGAGCTGTATCAGGACTACAAATCATTGCGACCGGAGCTGTTCCTCACTGATGATGCCGACGTTATCCGGCTGAACGACTGGACGATTCACTGGGCTGTTTCGGAGATGCAGGGGTTCAATTTCAACAAGTCTTCCCACACTGCATTTTCTAAAGCGTTCCAGATTTTCCGTACCGCCAATCTCAAAATCGGCGACGGACAGTATTTCACGCATCACAGGGTCATCGAGGCCGGTATCAGGATGCTCTGCATCGACGACAGGGACAAGGTCATCGACCCCGCCTGCGGGACAGGCGGATTCCTCTACAAGGCTTACGAGGCTACATCGAAGTGCTATGGCGACGATATGGGCAGCCAGCCCGAAGCCCGCACATGGGCGCATGACAGGTTGTTCGGAATAGACAGGGATTCCATAAACGTGAAGCTCACGAGGGCCCTCATGGTGGCTATCGGAGATGGCTCTGCCCATGTGTATATCGGTGACTCCATCCGCACAGCGAAATGGGATTCGGAATACCCTACCATGAAGCTGGAAGCCATGAACGAGGAAAGTTTCACGGTCGTAGTTACGAATCCGCCGTTCGGAAAGCAGCTACGCATATCAGCCAGTGATGCCAGGCTGGGCCAATACACGATATGCAGGCACACCCCTGGAGGTGACGACAGCGAGAACTACGCCAGCACCGAGATTGGCATCGTATTCGTCGAGCTCGCCTACCGCTTGCTGAAGAAGGGCGGGCGTCTCGGCATCGTCCTGCCTGAGACCTATTTCTTCTCGAAATCCTACACATGGTTCCGCAAGTGGCTCAAGGAGCGGTTCATCCTGCGAGGCGTGATGAACATCCCTATGGAGGCTTTTCAGGAGTTCTGCCGTGCCAAGACCAATTTCTATGTGTTGCAGAAGGTTGGCAAGCCTACTGTCTCCGTCCATGTTCCCAAGTGGTTCAGGAACGGCGAGTGCTGGGTCTCCTTCGCCCCTACTATCGGCATCAACAAAGATGGTTATGACCTGTACGTTGTAGACGAAGACGGTAATCGTGGCAAGGAAATCGATGACCGTGCATTGGCAGATGTAGTCTCCATGCTGGAGGGCAGAGATACTGACACCTCTGGGTTTGTCAAGATGGATGGAGCAGACTATCTTGGTGTTCCCCAGTATTGCAACCGTTCGACCGAGGCGACCATCCGACGCCTTGTCAGCCAGAAACTGCCTAGGTTCAAGCTGGAGCGAATCGGCACGCTCATCGAACAGGGCAAAGTCAATGTCCGCATAGGGCATGGCAGCCCATCAGCGGATGTCCGTAACGGTGGAATACCCTATATCAAGGTATCTGACCTTCGTGCAGGGCTTGTCAACGTCAACAGCACGAACCTCGTGCCGTATGGAGTGGCACAACGCATGTGGCATGGCGATACAAGCGGATTGCAGCCGTACTCCGTTATCACTCCCAGCCGTGCCAGTAGCAACATCGGCGAGCCTGTCATGCTCCTTCCCCAGCAGGTCGATGTCGTCATCACGAAGGAAGTCCTGATATTCACAGTAGGAGAAAAGGCCGACTTCGACAATTTCTATCTGATGTGGGCTTTGGATTTGCAGCCAGTGAAAGACGAGTGGAAGCGAATCATCTTCATGCAGACCAATAGGGAGGATGTTGGTGATAGATACAAGGACATCCTCATCCCTGTACCTGCCAATACAGAGGATGGCGTAGCTGTTTCTGAATCATATCGTTCGTACTATACGAAGCTGGCAGCACTGAAAGACTCCTTCAACCACGAGCGAGTAACCTTATAAGCACAATGATGAGCCCCGTCAGCGGCACGATTGGCTGGCGTGTTCTATCGCCCTGATTCCAAGTCGATGATCAACTTCTCGGGTTCCATCGGTGCTAATGACAACATGGTCGGCTTCGGATACTCTCAGCGGTTCGGTGAGGTATCTGGATTCGATGGAATGACGGATGAGGAGCTGAAGAATGCACTTTCCGAGATGTCTGGCAATATGAAAACTGTCAAGCAGGAGAACATTGCTCTAAAAGAGCAACTTGCTGAGATGAATTCCCGGATGGAAGCTCTGACCGCAAGGCTGGATTCCCTTAGTCCCGCCACCAAATAAATCATATCCCATACCAAAGGGCAGTCTCCCGAAACGGAGGCTGCCCTTTGTGCCCGTGCCTGATGGACAAAACATGGTCATTTTTCAATAAAAAAGCCACCCTACTTTTCGAAAAAATCGTCGTAGGGTGGTTTTCGATGCCAAAAAGCCTTAACTTAATGACATTGCCCATTCGGGACAGCATTTTTTTGCCTTATGGCTGCTTAGAATTTGAGCTTGGCGAAGCGGGCTACGGCGCGCTTCGTGTTCTCGTGGCTGCCGAAGGCCGTGAGACGGAAATAGCCTTCGCCGCAGGGGCCGAAGCCGGCGCCCGGCGTGCCGACGATGTTGGCTTCCGTCAGCAGCTTGTCGAAGAAATCCCACGAGCTCATGTTGTTCGGGGTCTTGAGCCAGATGTACGGGGCGTTGACGCCGCCGTATGCCTCGAGGCCGGCGGCCTTGAGACCCTTGCGGATCACGCGGGCATTTTCCATATAATAGGAAACGAGCTCCTTGACCTGCTTCTTGCCCTCTTCCGTGTAGATGGCGGCAGCACCGCGCTGCACGATATAGGCCGTGCCGTTGAACTTCGTCGTATGGCGGCGGTTCCAGAGCTTGTTGAACGATACGAGCGAACCGTCGGCTGCGCGGCCCTTGACCGTCTTCGGGATGATCGTGTAGCCGCAGCGCGTGCCCGTGAAGCCGGCCGTCTTGGAGAAGGAACGGAACTCGATGGCAACATCCTTGGCACCCGGGATCTCGTAGATGGAACGCGGCACATCATCTTCCGTGATGTAAGCAGCATAGGCGGCATCAAAGAGGATGACCGTCTCATTTTCCTTGGCGTAGTTGACCCACTTCGTCAGCTCTTCGCGCGAGAGCGTCGTGCCCGTCGGGTTGTTCGGGCAGCAGAGGTAAAGCATATCGACGTGCTCTTTTGGCAGGGCCGGAGCGAAGTTGTTCTCCGCCGTGCAGGGCAGGTAAACGACGCCCTCGAAGTGACCGTCCTTCTGGAGCTCGCCCGTGCGGCCGGCCATGACATTCGTATCGAGGTATACCGGGTATACCGGGTCCGTGATGGCGACCTTGTTGGCGAGGCCGAAGATCTCCTGGATGTTGCCGCAGTCGCTCTTGGAGCCGTCGCTGACAAAAATCTCATCGGGTGCGATCTCGATGCCGCGGTCCGTGTAGTTGTTCTTGATGATGGCTTCCGTCAGGAAGGAGTAGCCCTGTTCCGGGCCGTAGCCGTGGAACGTCTCGGCCTTGGCCTGATCGTCGACGGCCCTGTGCATGGCCTCGATGCAGGCCTGCGGCAGCGGCTGTGTGACATCGCCGATGCCGAGGCGGATGATGTCCGCTTCCGGATGTGCTTCCTTATATGCAGCGACGCGGCGTGCAATCTCAGCGAAGAGATAGCTGCCAGGGAGTTTCAGATAGTTATCATTAATGGTTGCCATGAATGAAAATCCTCCTATCGAATTGTTAGAATCGTTATCAATATAACTTTTTAGCATATTATAACACATTGGTATGCCGTTTCAAATAGGGAAGTGAAGAAAATGAAAAAAAAAATGGGGTGATTAATGGCAGTCATATTATAATATCTGCTATTTATCATCTAAATATTTTATAATAAATAGTATTTACTTATGCTTTCATTATGTTGTATAATATACGAGGCTCTGACGAAGACGGTTCGTTCGAATTCTTTTTTCTTTGCGAGCAGGATTTCGTCAAGCGGCAGCGAATCTTATAAAGCAAATGCAATCAATCCAAAAGAAACGATTGTTTGCGTTTGACTTATGCCTGCTCGGCAGGCTGCCGTTCAGCCATGGGGTATTTTTTCATTTATCTTATTTATCATCAAGGTCATTTCTAAGGAAGGGGAGTTCATTTTGGAAATGCTACTTGGTCTTATCGTCCTGTTGGCCTGCCTGGTCTTCGGTGTGCGTCACGGCGGCATCGGCCTGGCTGTCATCAGCGGTATCGGTCTGGTCATCTTTACGTTTGTCTTTGGCTATAAGCCAGGCGTGCCGCCAATCGGCGTCATGCTTACGATCCTCGCCGTCGTCACCTGCGCCGGCTTCCTGCAGACTTCGGGCGGCCTCACGGTCATGCTGAAGTACGCGGAGAAATTCCTGCGCAACAACCCGAAGCAGATCACGATTCTCGCGCCGATCACGACCTGGTTCCTGACGGTGCTCTGCGGCACGGGCCACGTCGTCTACACGATGTTCCCGATCATCTATGATATCGCCATCAAGCAGAACATCCGTCCGGAGCGCCCGATGGCCGTCGCTTCCGTCGCTTCGCAGATGGGTATCTGCGCTTCGCCGGTTTCGGTTGCCGTCGTCTCCATCGTCGGCTTCATGGCCGCTGCCGGCTATGAGTACACGGTTCTGCAGATCCTCGCGGTTTCCATCCCGGCCACGTTCGTCGGCGTCCTCTGCGCTGCCCTCTGGTCGTACCGCCGCGGCAAAGATCTCGACAAGGATCCGCGCTTCCAGGAATTCATCAAGGATCCGGAGAACAAAGAGTACGTCTACGGCGAGTCCGAGACGCTGCAGGGCAAGGAACTGCCGAAGTCCTATTACCATGCCATGTACATCTTCTTCCTCGGCATCCTCGTCATCGCCTGCCTCGGTAATTTCCCGTCGCTCCTGCCGCATTTCCCGAACGCCAAGGGCGTCATGAAGGCCATTTCGATGACGGATGTCATCCAGATGGTCATGCTCTTCGTCGCCGCCATGATCCTGATCTTCTGCAAAATCAAGGCCAAGGATGTCGGCAACAGCCAGGTATTCCGCTCCGGTATCGTCGCACTCGTTTCCGTATACGGCGTTGCCTGGATGGCAGATACGTATTTCTCCAACCACATGACGATCCTCAAGGAGTGGCTCGGCGTCGCCGTACAGGCGTATCCGTGGGCTTATGCCATCTTCGCCTTCCTGACGTCGAAACTCGTTAACTCGCAGGCTGCGGCCATCGCCATCGTCATGCCGCTGGCCCTCAATGTCGGCATGGACCCTGTCCTCATCATGTCGTTCATCTCGGCCTGCTACGGTTACTTCTTCCTGCCGACGTATCCTTCCGATCTGGCCTGCATCGGCTTTGACCGCTCGGGTACGACGCGCATCGGCAAGTACATCCTGAACCACAGCTTCATGATCCCGGGCCTCATCGGTGTCATCACGGGCTGCTGTGCCGGCTTTGTCATGGCGCATATCGTCATGTAAGCGTTCACCAGCTTTTTGAGCGGTTTCCTTCTGGAAGCCGCTTTTTCCATATCCATCCGGATCACTTGAAAAAGGAGTGTTTTTCATGGAAAAATTCAAGATTGCCGTGATCGCCGGCGATGGCATCGGCCCTGAGGTCATCGCGGAAGGCAAGAAAGTCCTCTCCGGCATTGCCGCCATGGACGGCAGCTTCGCCGTCGAATTCACCGATTTCCCCTGGGGCTGCGAGTATTACCTGCGGACGGGCAGGATGATGGATGAGGATGGGCTCGAGAAGCTCAAGGCCTTTGATGCCATTTACCTCGGTGCCGTCGGTTATCCTGGTGTGCCTGACAACGTCTCGCTGGGGCAGCTGCTCCTGAAGATCCGCCGCGGCTTCGATGAATACGTCAACCTGCGTCCGGTAAAGCTGCTCGAGGGCGCGCCGTGTCCGCTCGCAGGCGTCAAGCGCGAGGACATCGATATGGTCGTCATCCGTGAGAACAGCGAGGGCGAGTATGCCGACGTCGGCGCGCGCCTCTATCCGGGTACGCCGCAGGAAATCGCCCTGCAGACGGGCGTTTTCTCGCGCAGAGGCTGTGAGCGCATCATGCGCTACGCGTATGAACTCGCGCGCCGCGAGCACAAGACGCTGACCTCCATCTCCAAGGGCAATGCACTCGGGTATTCGATGGTGTTCTGGGATGAGATTTTCGCCGAGCTCGGCAAGGAGTATCCGGACGTTGAGACGCACAAGCTGCTCGTCGATGCCGCGAGCATGATGTTCGTCAAGAACCCCAAGCGCTTCGAGGTCGTCGTCACGAGCAATCTGTTCGGCGACATCCTGACGGATCTCGGCGCGGCTATCGCGGGCGGCATGGGCCTGGCGGCCGGTGCGAACCTCAACCCGGAGCGCAAGTACCCGTCGATGTTCGAGCCCATCCACGGCAGTGCGCCGGATATCGCCGGCAAGGGCATCGCGAATCCGCTGGCCAGCATCTGGTCCATCAGCCAGATGCTCGATTTCTTCGGCAAGCCGGAGTGGGGCAGGCGCGTCCTCGCAGCCATCGAGACGCTGCTCGTCGAGAAGAAGACGCTGACGCCGGATCTCGGCGGCCAGGCGAAGACGCAGGACATCGGTGAGGCAATCCTCGAAATCCTGCAGCGCTGAACATGACGTGACGCATCTTCATATACGCATATATAAGAAAGAAAAATGGTCATCCTGCCTGCGGGGCGGGATGACCATTTTACGTGTCGAAAAAACGGGATGATGGAGAAAGACCCGGTCAGACAGCGGAACCGTGGTTCTGCTTGAGCAGGTCCTTGCAGAAATCGATGAAGGACTGCGCGGCCTTCGAGATGTAGCGGTCCTTCTTCCAGGCCAGGCCGACATCGACGAAGAGCGGATCGGCGAGCGGGATGGCCTTCATGCCCGGCGTATTGCCGACAACCATGTCGAGCAGGAACGTGATGCCGACGCCGCTCGCGACAAGACCCTTGAGCGTGACGATCTGATTGGATTCGAGCACGATATTCGGCGTGATGTTGGCTTCTTTCATCTTGCCGAGGATGGTCTGGCGCAGGAACGAGCCTTCCTTGAGCATGACGATCTTCGAGTCGGCGACATCCTGCAGCGAGATGCTCTTCTTGCTTGCGAGCGGGCTTTCCTCCGGCACGCAGCAGAGGATCTGGTTCTTCGACATCGGCAGGAGCTGCAGATGGTGGGAGGCACCCGAGATGATGATAATGCCGAAGTCGAGTTCATCGCGCTCGAGCTGCTCGCGGATGGACATCGAGGCTTCTTCATGCATGAAGATGTCGAGGTGCGAGTAGCGGCGCTGGAAGCTCGAGAAGATGCGGGGGAAGAGGTAGGCGCCCATCATCGGTGGCACGCCGATCTTGATTGTGCCCTTCTGGAGCTGCTTGTAGTCGTTGACTTCGAGTACGGCATCCTGGATATTGCGCAGGGCGAGCTCGACGCGGTTGAGGAAGACGGCGCCCTCCGGTGTCAGCGAGAGCTGCTTCTGGCTGCGGTCAAACAGCTGGATCCCAAGCTCAGCTTCTAGTTTCTTGATGGCGACGGTGATGTTCGGCTGAGAAACACGCAGGCGTTCAGCCGCACGGGTAATATTGCGCAGACGGCTGGCCATCTGGAAATATTCGAGTTGTCTTAGTTCCATGTGATCGCTTCTTTCTTTATGAATTGAATAAACTGCATAAACTTCTTTTATTTACTGCCATTATACCATACTTTTGATGAATGTATGATAGTATAACCAAAAATTATTGTAAAAAAGATAAATTTTTTTTCGGGAAGGAAAACCTTTTTGAAACAGGGAAATAATACATATAACACTGTATAGAGAGGAAGGAGATGGTTGCTTGATTCGAGGAATCGGGACCGATATCATAGAGATTGAACGGATTCGTCAGGCCGTCGCGAAGGAGCGGTTTGTCGCGCGCGTCTACACACAGGGGGAGCAGGAGTACTGCCAAGGACGCGGCGTGCAGGCAGCCGCGAGCTTTGCTGCACGCTTCTCGGGCAAGGAGGCCGTGCTCAAGGCCTTTGGCACGGGGCTGCGCGGCGGCACGCTGCTCGATGTGGAGATCGTACCGGATGCACTCGGTGCGCCGCGCGTGAAGCTGCATGGCTACTTTGCCGAGCTCGCGCGGCAGCGCGGCATCAAGGAAGTGTGGCTGTCACTGAGCCATACGGAGTCGTATGCGGTGGCACAATGCGTGATGGAGGGATGAGCATGAAATTGTCACTCGTACAGGAAATGCGGGAGATCGACCGGCGTGCCGGCGAGGAGTACGGCTTGCCCGAGCTCCTCTTGATGGAGACGGCCGGCGGCAAGGTGGCCGAGGCGGCCATCGCGATGCTCGGCACGGTGAAGGGGCGGCAGATCTCCATCGCAGCGGGCAGCGGCAACAACGGCGGCGATGCATTCGCGGCGGCGCGGTATCTCGCGAACCGCGGTGCGGCGGTCAAGGTGTTCCTGGCCGGCAATCCCGAGCACATCAAGCATTCGCCGGCCGTGATGCGCGATGTCCTCACGCAGATGGGCATCGCGGTGCACACGCTGACGGAGAAGCGCGACATGGACCGGCTGCGCCTCTCGCTGCATTTCACGGATCTCATCATCGACGGTCTGCTCGGCACGGGCTTTGCCGGGGCGCCGCGCGAGAAGATGCGCGAGGTCATCTCGATGCTCAATGCATCGGGCAAGCCGATTCTTGCCATCGACATCGCGAGTGGCGTCGAGGCCGACACGGGCAAGGTGGCATCCGTGGCCATCGAGGCAGCACGCACGGTGACGCTCGGCCTGCCGAAACCCGGCCACTATCTGAGTCCCGGCGCCGACCATACAGGCAAGCTTTCGGTGTCGGACATCGGCATCCCGTATCCCCTGCTCACGGATGATGCCATGCGGCAGGAGCTGCTCGATGAAAGGCTTGCCACTTCGCTGCTGCCGGCGCGCATCCGTGCGGCGCACAAGGGCACGTGCGGCCGTATCCTCGTCGTGGCCGGTTCGCGCGGCATGACAGGGGCTGCCGCGATGGCCTCGCAGGCTGCTCTGCGCGCGGGCTGCGGCATCGTGACGCTGGCCGTGCCGGCGAGCCTGCAGCCCCTTCTGGCCGTGAAGCTCACGGAGGTCATGACAAAGCCGCTGTTGGAGACGGGTGGAGCACTTGGCGGCGAAGGGGCGCTTGACGAGCTGCTGGCACTTGCCGGGGATTACGACGGCGTGCTTATGGGGCCGGGGCTCGGGCGCGCGCCGCAGACGATGGAGCTCGTGCGCGCCTTTGCCATGGCGTATGACAAGCCGCTCGTCCTCGACGCTGACGCACTCTACGCCTTCCGCGATCACGGCGCGGAGCTCGCGAAATGCCCGCAGCCGCCCGTCATCACGCCGCACCTCGGCGAACTCGCCGGCCTCACGGGCCTCACGGTGCCGGACCTGCGGGAAGATCTCCTGGGGTTTGTGCGCGAGGCAGCGCAGGAATACCGGGCCATTCTCGTAGCCAAGAGCGAGTGCACGCTCGTCGCGTACCCCGATGGGCGCGTCTACTTCACGACAGTCGGCAACCCCGGCATGGCGACGGCCGGTGCCGGAGATGTCCTGGCCGGCACAATCGCGGGCCTCCTCGAGCAGACGGGCAGCGATCAGGCCCCGCTCGTGGGGACCTTCCTGCACGGCCGGGCCGGCGATCTCGCCTACGCAAGGCTGTGCGAAGGCCTCGTGGCGACGGATATCCTGCAGGCTCTCCCCGAGGCGCGCAGGCAGCTTGAGAATCTGCCAGCAGATGGACGCATGTAACAGGTGATAAGGACAAAGATTTCTGCTGGGTGAATATTGTATACTTTTATTTTGCCGGCCTATTGACAAACTGTACAGGCCGGGTCTATTATATAGATACTTTCACGGAAGAAAAGAGGAGTTTTCAATGGCAAAAGTTGATGTGGATTGGGATAAGCTCACGTTCTCGTATCAGCCGATTTCCCAGCGTTACGTTGCGAACTATAAGGATGGCAAATGGGGTGAGGGTCATCTGACGGATGATCCGACGGTACAGCTCAACGAGTGCGCCGGTATCCTGCAGTACTGCCAGGAAGTATTCGAGGGTCTCAAGGCCTACAAGACGAAGGACGGCCGCGTGGTCACGTTCCGTCCGGATATGAACGCAAAGCGCATGATCGATTCGGCCAAGCGCCTCGAGATGCCGCCGGTTTCCGAGGAGATGTTCCTCGAGGCCGTCGACCAGGTCGTCGCAGCCAACAAGGACTGGATCCCGCCGTATGAGTCGGGCGGCGCACTCTACCTGCGTCCGTACCTCTTCGCCACGGGCCCGGTCATCGGCGTTAAGCCGGCTGACGAGTACCAGTTCCGCCTCTTCGGCACGCCGGTTGGTTCTTACTTCAAGAACGGCGTCAAGCCAATCACGATCTGCGTCAGCGATTACGACCGCGCTGCCCCGCACGGCACGGGCAACATCAAAGCCGGCCTGAACTACGCGATGAGCCTGTATCCGTACATCCTCGCCCATCAGAGAGGCTTTGATGAAAACATGTACCTCGATGCGGCAACGCGCACCTATGTTGAGGAAACGGGCGGTGCAAACTTCCTGTTCGTCACGAAGGACGGCAAGCTCGTCACGCCGAAATCCGACAGCATCCTGCCGTCCATCACGCGCCGTTCGCTCGTCACGATTGCGGAGCACCTCGGCTACACGGTCGAGCATCGTCCGGTCAAGTTCACGGAGCTCAAGGACTTCGCCGAAGCCGGCCTCTGCGGCACGGCTGCCGTCATCTGCCCGGTCGGCAAGGTCGTTGGCAATGGCGAGACGATCGAATTCCCGAGCGGCATGCAGGAAATGGGTCCTGTGCTCACGAAACTCTACAACACGCTGCGCGGCATTCAGCTCGGCACGGTCGAGGCACCGGAAAAGGGCTGGATTCGCGAAATCAAATAATCATCCTGCTCTGCACAGCAGTCAGAGGTCCGCTTCTTTTGAGGCGGGCCTTTTTGTGACTAAAAAATTTCAGCGGTAACAAGGAAATTGCTGTCCGAGGCGAGAATAGCATTATAATAGAGATATTTTCGGATTCATTTTTCATTCATTTATTTTTGTAGGAGCTATGCTTATGCCGTTTGAACTACCTTTTCCCTTGCAATTTCATGGCATCATCTCAACCATCGGGCCGATGGACATCCTCGATATCATCATCGTGGCCGTCATTCTCTACAAGGTGTACGTCATGCTCCAGGACACGCGGGCCATTACGCTTGTCAAGGGCATCCTCGTGCTGCTGGGCGTGACGATCGTCTGCAGCTGGCTCGAGCTCCACGTCATTTCCTGGCTGCTCCAGAAGGCCGTGACATTGCTCTTCGTCGCCCTGCCCATCGTGTTCCAGCCGGAGCTCCGGCGCGCGCTCGAGCACCTCGGCCAGGGCAAGTTCCTGGGGCCGTCGGTTTTCCTCGACGATGAGGAGGCGCGCTCCGTCGTGCACGAGCTCGCAAAGGCCGTCAAGGTCATGTCGGTCAACAAGACCGGCGCGCTCATCGTCATCGAGCGCAACATGGGCCTCAACGATATCAGTGCGACGGGCATCCAGATCGACGGCCTCATCACGGCGGATTTCCTGCTCAACGTTTTCATCCCGAACACGCCGCTGCACGATGGTGCGGCCGTCGTGCGCGGCAAGCGTCTCATTGCGGCGGGCTGTCTGCTGCCGCTGACGGAGAACCGCTCGCTTTCCACGGAGCTCGGCACGCGTCACCGCGCGGCCATCGGCCTTTCGGAGCAGTGCGATGCGCTCGTCGTCGTGGTCAGTGAGGAGACGGGCACGATTTCCGTCGCCGAGAACGGCCGCATGGTGCGCCATCTCGATATCGAGAAGCTCAAGAACATCCTGCGCCCGGCCTTCACCTCGCCGCAGAAGGGCATCAAGGACATGGTACGCAACTGGAGGAAAAAGAAATGATAGCAAGACTTCGCAGACTCGTGCAGCACAATCTGCCGGCTAAGATCTTGGCTCTCGTTGTCGCCTTGATCCTCTGGGGCTACGTCATGAACGACCAGAATCCCGCCATCGAGAGCACGTATACCGTGCAGCTCGATGTCATCAATGCGCCGGAGGGCTATAAGATCACGAAGGACACTTCGTCGGTGAAGCTCAAGGTCCGCGGCCCGCGCTCGCTCTTTGTCTCGGCGTCCGACAGCGATTTCAAGGCGTATGTCGATCTCTCGAACCTAGACTCCGGCAAGCACGAGGTCAAGGTGCAGACGGTACTGCCGCAGGGCTTCGAGCTCGTCGAGGCGAAGCCGGATA
The DNA here is from genome assembly GCF_003475755.1 of Mitsuokella sp. AF33-22. NCBI lineage: Bacteria > Bacillati > Bacillota > Negativicutes > Selenomonadales > Selenomonadaceae > Mitsuokella > Mitsuokella sp. AF33-22. The sequence goes on from NZ_QRQA01000004.1 coordinate 24,349, forward strand.
CCGTTACGTTTACGCTCGACCGCATCATCCAAAAGACGATCCATGCGGAATTCATCGTCACGGGGTCGACGGCACCGGGCACGACAGTCGCGCGCGTCTCGCCGTCGGTTGAGACGGTGACGATCGAAGGCGCGGAATCGGATATCCGCGATGTGACGCGCGTGATCGGCTACGTGGGCCTCGCCGGCAACAACGAGGATTTCAGCCTCAAGGTGCCGCTTACAGCCATCAACAGCGACGGCCGCGAGGTGGCCGGCGTGACCATCTATCCGTCGTCGGCGGAAGTCAGCGTGCAGTTGGCCCGCGGCCTGACGAAGAAGATCGTCACGATCCAGCCGGATCTCGGCAGCGATCTTGAGCAGGGCTATGAACTCGGCACGGTCAGGGTCGATCCTACGAAGATCGAGATTGCCGGCCGCGACGATATGCTCGCGAAGATCTCGAGCATCGAGACGGAGAAGATTTCGCTGGCAGGCCTGACGAAGAATGCCGACAAGACGGTGCAGCTCGTGCTGCCCGATGGCGTGACGGTTACGAACCACGCCGTCACGGTCCATATCGAGATCCGGGCGAAGAAGAAGGCCACGTGACCTTCCGGCCCCTGTGATTGGATTGTTACAAGTTCATGCATAATTGGAGTGAAGTTGCAAGTGATTAGGATACGCAATCTGGCCGTCCCCTTCGACGAGGAGACGAGCCTGCAAAACCTTGCAGCCAAACGCATCATGTTACCACCCCCGCAGCTTGCCGGGGTGGTAATTGTGCGTAAGGCTGTCGACGCCAGGAGATACCATGGCGCACCCATTCAGTTTGTTTACGTGCTCGATGTCACGCTCGCAGGCGGTGAGAAGCAGGAGCGCAAGGTCCTGCAGAGGCTGCGCCGCGACCGCAATGTGGAGGCGGTGCAGCCGTCTCGTCCCGCAACGGTACCGGCGGGGAAGCCCGGAGCATCCCGCCCTGTCGTCGTGGGCTTCGGCCCGGCCGGCATGTTCGCGGCCCTGACGCTCGCGCGTGCAGGACTCTCGCCGCTCGTGCTCGAGCGCGGCCATGACGTCGACACGCGCCATGCGGATATCGCGAAGTTCTGGCAGGGCGGTGCGCTCAATCCGCAGTCGAATGTCCAGTTCGGCGAGGGCGGTGCCGGCACGTTCTCGGACGGCAAGCTCACGACGCGCATCAACGACCCGCATATGAAGGATGTCATCGAGGCGTTCGTCGCGGCCGGTGCACCCGAGGAGATCCGTTACCTGCACAAGCCGCACATCGGCACGGACATCCTGCGCACAGTCGTCAAGAATCTGCGACAGGAAGTCATCCGGCTCGGCGGCGAGGTGCGCTTCGGCGCGCGCGTCACGGATCTCGAGCTCGGCGCAGAGGGTGTGGAGGCCGTCATCGTCAACGATGACGAACGCATCCCGACAGACATCGTCTTCCTCGGTATCGGCCATTCGGCCCGCGACACGTACCGCATGCTTCTCTCGCGCGGCGTCGCCATGGAGGCAAAGCCCTTTGCGATGGGCGTGCGCATCGAGCATCCGCAGGAATTCATCGACCGCGCGCAGTACGGAGAAGACGCGGGTAATCCGCGCCTGCCCGTCGCCGATTACGCGCTGACGTACAAGGACCCCGTGACGGGGCGCGGCGCCTATTCTTTCTGCATGTGCCCCGGCGGCCTCGTCGTGGCGGCGGCTTCGGAGGAACAGCGCGTCGTCACGAACGGCATGAGCAATTACCGCCGCAATTCGGGCATTGCGAACGGCGCGCTGCTCGTGCAGGTCACGCCGGAGGATTTCGGCGCGGGCGTGCTCGCGGGCATGAAGCTCCAGCAGGAGCTTGAGGGGCTGGCCTTCGATCTCGGCGGCCGCGACTACTATGCGCCCGTGCAGACCGTGGGGGATTTCCTCAAGGGCACGAGCGGCTCGCGCGAGTTTTTGACGCGGCCAACGTACGCGCCGGGCACGCGTCCGGCGGATCTTCACCGCTGCCTGCCGGACTTCATCACGAAGACGCTCGCAGGCGCTCTGCCCTGGTTTGACCGCAAGATTCCGGGCTTTGCCGATGCCGGGGCCGTCATGACGGGCGTCGAGACGCGCTCGTCGGCGCCCTGCCGCATCCGCCGCGACCGCCAGAGCTTCGTCGCAGCGTGCACGCCCGGCCTCTATCCGATGGGCGAGGGCGCCGGTTATGCCGGCGGCATCATGAGTGCCGCCGTCGATGGCATGAAAGCCGCACTTGCATTTTTGACGAAAAATGTGCATACTGATTAAGAACACTATTCCAGAAAAATAACAAGGAAATAAGGAGAGGGAATAACATGGCAAGATTATTCGGTACGGACGGTGTCCGCGGAGAGGCAAACAAGACGCTGCTGCCGGAGATGGCATACCGTCTCGGCCGCGCGGCGACGCTCTACTTCGGCAAAGAGTCGGAGGAGCAGCCGCTCATCATCATCGGCCGCGATACGCGCATCTCGGGCGAGATGTTTGAATCCGCGCTGACGGCAGGCATCTGCTCGGCAGGCGGCCGCGCAATGCTCGCGGGCATCATCCCGACGCCGGCCATCGCTTACCTCGCGCGCAAGCACAAGGCCAAAGCCGGCATCGTCATCTCGGCTTCGCACAACCCGTTCCACGACAACGGCATCAAGTTCTTCGGCGGCGACGGCTACAAGCTGCCGGATTCCGTTGAGGACGAGCTCGAGTCCATCGTGCACCAGCTAGAGACGGACGATAATCTGCCGCGCCCGACGGGCCGCCACATCGGCCACATCGAGTACCGCACGGACCTCCTGAACCAGTACATGGAGTTCGTGCTCTCCACGTGCAAGGAACGCTTTGACGGCGTCAAGGTCGTACTCGACTGCGCCAACGGCGCCGCTTACGAGGCCATGCCGAAGATCCTGCGCCGCCTCGGTGCCGACGTCAAGGTCATCCACGCGCTGCCGAACGGCACGAACATCAACGACGGCTGCGGCTCGACGCACCTCGAGTCCCTGCAGAAGGCCGTGCTCGAGAACGGCGCAGACTTCGGCATCGCGCACGACGGTGATGCGGACCGCTGCCTCTGCGTCGACGAGAAGGGCCAGGTCATCGACGGCGACCATATCCTCGTCATGTGCGCCATGGACATGATGAAAGAGGGCAAGCTGCCGTACAACACGGTCGTCACGACGGTTATGGCCAACATCGGCTTCCATCAGGCCATCAAGAAGGCTGGCGGCCGTGCCGAGATTACGAAGGTCGGCGACCGCTACGTCCTCGAGAACATGCTGAAGAACGGCTACAAAATCGGCGGCGAGCAGTCCGGTCACATCATCTTTACGGATTTCAGCACGACGGGCGACGGCCTCATCACGGCCCTGCAGGTGCTTTCTTCGCTCAAGCGCAGCGGCCGCAAAGCATCGGACCTCACAGCGCTCATGACGACGTATCCGCAGCTCCTCGTTAACGTCAAGGTCGCGACGAAAGAGGGCTGGGAAGACAATGCGGCTATCCAGGAAGCCATTGCCGCCGGTGACAGGGAACTTGGCGAGAATGGCCGCATTCTCGTGCGTCCCTCGGGTACGGAACCTTTGATCCGCGTCATGGCAGAGGGCCCGGACCAGGATCAGCTCGACCGCATCTGCCATGCCATTGCTGATGTCGTCAAGAAGGAGCAGGGCTGATGAAACGCGCGCTGCTGCTCGTGAGCTTCGGCGTGCTCGCGGAAGCCTCGCGTGCGCGCTCGCTCGATGCGCTCGCGGAGGATTTCCGGCAGGCATTCCCGGCATGGACGGTACGGCAGGCCTATACCTCGCGCTTCCTCAAGGCAAAGCTTTCAGAGCGCGGCGTATCGGTCGATTCCCTGCCCGAGGCGCTCGCACGCCTTGAAGGCGAAGGTTATGATACGGTCTTCGTGCAGCCGACGTACCTGACGCCGGGGGAAGAGTACGAGCAAAAGGTCTGCACGGTTGTCGCGCAATACGCTTCGCATTTTGCGGCACTGCTGCTCGGCGCGCCGGCCTTTGCACGTCCGGCATGCGACATCCGCGGCCTGCGGGCCGTAGAGGCCGCGCACGCCGTTGCACCCGGCACGCAGCTCGTGCTGCTGGGCCACGGCTCGCCGCATCAGCATAATCCCGTCTACGAGCGTCTGCAGGCTGTCGTCGACGAGGCAGGGCTGCCCATCCATATCGGCGTGCTTGAGCCGTCTGACTGGCCGACGTTTGATGACGTGCTGCAGCGGCTCCGGCGCGTGCCGGCCGCGGAGGCCGGGCGCATCCTGCTCGCCCCGCTGCTGCTCGCGGGCGGCCGCCACGTCACGCGCGACATGGCCGGTGAGGACAAGGACTCCTGGCAGTCGCGGCTGCAGGCCGCCGGTTTCCCGGTCGAATCTGTCCTGCACGGCCTCGGAGAGTATCCGGCGTTCCGCCAGGTCTACATCGCGCAGGCACGCGACGATCTTCGCGCTGCAGGTTTGCTTTAAGGCATACAAAAAATCGCACAGGAATGAATGATTCCCCCACAAGAATTGTCTGTTCCTGTGCTTTTTTTATAGTTTATTCTTGTTCAAACGCGATTTATGCCTTGAATGTATGATTGCGATGCAAAGAAAATACTTTAATTTTCAGTAAAAATAATTTATAATGAACAAGTAAACTATTTTTAGCCCTTATAATCTTATAAATGAGGTGATTGTATGTCACAACCGGTAACTTCGAATCCGCTCATCATCATGCTGATCAATATGACGGTCGTTTTCTTCATATTGATTGCCTTGGGATTCGTCATCAAGTTGATCCATAAGATCGACCCCACCGTGCGTCATGAAAAGAAGGAGCCCGCACCGGCACAGCCTGCCGCTGCGGCACCCGCTCCCGAGCCGGAGCCTGTCGCTCCCGGCATACCGCCGGAGGTCGTCGCCGTCATCGCGGCAGCTGTCGCGAGCTACGGCTACGGAGTCGAGGCGATTCGTGCAATCCGTCCGATTGAACGCAATGGCTGGAAACAGTCGGGCCGCGACATGGTCGCCGGCCGCACATTGATGTGAAGGAAGGGGAGGGATTTTCATGGAACTCATCAATGCATTTTCAGTGTCCCTGCAGGCCGTCTGGAATGACAGCGGCTTCTCGGCTTTCACGATGGGCAATGGCATCATGATTCTCGTGGGCCTCGTGCTCCTGTATCTCGCCATTGTCAAGGAATTTGAGCCGCTGCTCCTCGGCCCGATTGCGTTTGGCTGCGTGCTCGCGAACTTCCCGCGCACGGGCTTCCTCGAGGACCCGGGCCTGATGCTCGCCATCCATTACGGCATCGCAAACGAGATTTTCCCGCCGCTGATCTTCCTGGGCATTGGCGCCATGACGGACTTCGGCCCGCTGATTGCGCGCCCGTCGACGCTACTCATGGGTGCTGCGGCACAGATCGGCGTATTCGTCGCCCTCGTCGGTGCCATGCTTCTCGGCTTTAACGTACAGGAAGCCGGCGCCATCGGTATCATCGGCGGTGCAGACGGCCCGACGGCCATCTACCTGACCATCCAGATGGCTCCGCATCTCCTGGGTGCCATCGCCGTTGCCGCTTACTCCTACATGTCCCTCGTGCCGCTGATTCAGCCGCCTGTCATGAAGCTCCTCACGACGCAGAAGGAACGCGAGGTTGTCATGGAGCAGCTGCGTCCTGTCACGAAGTTTGAGCGTCTCTGCTTCCCGATTGTCTCCGCCATCCTCATCAGCCTGCTGCTGCCGCCTATCGCGTCGCTGCTCGGCATGCTGATGCTCGGCAATATTTTCCGTGAGTCCGGCGTCATGGATCGTTTGTCTGATACGGCGCAGAATTCCCTGTGCAACATCGTCACGATCTTCCTGGCCACTGGTACGGGCATGACGATGAGCGCCGATACGTTCCTCGTCCCGCAGACGCTGCTCATCATCGTCCTCGGCCTCGTCGCCTTCATCTTCGGCACGGCCGGCGGCGTCATCTTCGGCAAGATCATGTGCCGCGCTTCGGGCTGGAAGATCAACCCGCTCATCGGTTCGGCCGGTGTCTCCGCCGTCCCGATGGCTGCCCGCGTCAGCCAGGTCGTCGGCATGAAAGCAAAGCCCGGCAACTATCTCCTGATGCACGCCATGGGTCCGAACGTTGCCGGCGTTATCGGCACCGCTGTAGCAGCTGGTACCATGCTCGCGATGCTCAAATAACCAGCATCAAAATCCATATTGCATTGCAAGAACCCGCCCGCGCGGGTTCTTTTTTTGCCTTCTCCGCGCACGGGAAAGGCAATGGGGACGCCAGCTGCACAAGCCCCCAGCCTTCTCCGCGCACAGAGAAGGTGGCCCGAAGGGCCGGAAGAGGTCTTTGGTCGGACGGGCAAAGACAATACGTGACTGCAAGTTCTCACAAGCGTCGTAGCCCGCGCACGGGGAAGGGGGACCGCGTAAGCGGTGGAAGGGGTCCATGGGCGAGGTTCCGCGCATATTTCGGTTTACAGTAAATGGCAAGTTGCTGCGAGCAGGCACCCCTTCAGTCAGCTTCGCTGACAGTTTCCCCCCAGGGGACGCCATCTGCACAAGCCCCCAGCCGTCCCCGCGTGCGGGGGCGCGAAGCGCGGGATGCCGGTGGCATCCCCGGGTGTGGCCCGGAGGGCCGAAAGGGGTCCATGGGCGAGGTTTCGTGCATATTTCGATTCACATGGAAATGGCAAGTTGTTGCGAGCAGGCACCCCTTCAGTCAGCTTCGCTGACAGCTTCCCCAAAGGGGACGCCATCAGCACGAGCCCCTAGGCCGTCTCCCCGCAGGGAGAAGGGGGACCGCGAAGCGGTGGAAGAGGTCCATGGACGGGCGGGGAAGAACAATCCTCGACAGCAAGTCCTCACAAGCGTCGTAGCCCCGCGCACGGGCGCGAAGCGCGGAATGCCGGAGCATCCAGGAGAAAGGAGCCCTCGTAACCGTTGTCATTACAGGCTGGATGGCATATCGATGCGCATTTCTTAGAAAATTTAAGCCTTTGGAATTAAATTTGCTTTAAACACACATTAAGGGCTGTGGATAAGAGCGTATCGATTTTTAGTACTATTTTTTTTTGATAAGTGTTATAATTTCTGGACGAAAAGAGAATGAAGTTAGTGACATGTTTTTGGTATTGGAATGTAAGAAGTATCTGGAAAGGAGCAGAAACAAATCAAGGTTGGCGATAATTGCATAGTACCATCGCATTGCTAATGGAACCCTTTTTGCACTATTAAATTTGTGTAAGGAGCGTGCAAAATGAACAAGGTGTTCCAGGTTATATACAGTGAAGCCAGGAATGGGTATGTCGTCGTATCGGAGCTTGCCAAGACGCATGGCAAGGGCGTACATAGCCGCAGGAGGAAGACGGCCGTTTTGACGGCAGCCGTACTTTCCGCTCTGGCTTCTTTTTCGTGGGCAGGCATGCCCGAGGCCCAGGCGGCTGCATCGGCTGAGCCGGTGACGATAGACAAACCGGGGCAGGTGGTGACGGATGATTTCGATGTAGAAAACTGCACAAAACCGGCAGTGGTGGATATTGCCGCTTCTGCCGCCAAAACTGCCGGTGATGTGACAATGGTGGATTCCAAAACCATCCATGGCACCTTTTCCAATCAGGGCGAAGCCAACGGCCTCTGGGTGCAGGACAACTATCCGGGCATGGTAAAGCTAGCCAATGGGCTAAATGTAAAAGTGGATGCTGCCGGGAAGTATTACAATACTTCTGGCATCTACCTGGAAGGGGTGGATACCCATCATGGCACTCCGGATGAATCGGATGCGGCCAATGATGCATACACCAATACATATAACGGCCATATTTCGCCTACCTCGGTGCATGTGGGAGATCAAACCACTATTACAGTACATGCCAATGCGCCGGAAGGAAAGTCGGGTGCTTTTCTCGATGCGGCTGCCCTGGAAAATCATTTTGGTCATATGACCGTGGGGGATAATGTGACCCTCTCCCTGAATACAGGAAACTTTAAACAAAATCAGGCATCAGGTTTTTATTCGCTTTTTTATGGAGATACGAGTATTGGGAATCATTTTACCAGCACCGTAGAAGCGGTGGCGAATCATGAGACGGGAGAAACCCAAATCAGGGCCTTGGAAAGTCTTCACGATCATCCTTCGGATCACCAGATAGCGGCGCTTACGCAGAATCACCTTACATTGGGCGATGATGCCCAACTGAAATCAACACTTCACATGCAGTCCCCTACTCAGGAAAATCCAACGCAGCGCATAAACACAGATGGCGTACTCCTTTCCAGGACAGATTTTTCCATAGGAGATCGGCTGACGGTTGAAACCATAAAGAAGGGGGTAGATAGCAATGCTGAGGAGAAAAAAGAATATGGTAACGGCCATATTCTTGGTATGTTTATACAAGATACCAAGAAAGGTACAATTGGAACAGGCTTAACGAATACGGTAACAGTTGATAAGTGTAACAATAACTTTGCCTATGGGCTGTATCTTTCTGGCTGGAACCAGAAAAAACTCACTAATCCTGGATATAATCCTACAGAAGAAGATAAAGAAAGAGACACTGCAGATATTTCCATAAAAGACGAAAGTCATAATCATATTACTGTGACAAACAGTGCTGTTCAATTTATTCATGGAATCAATGTGGACTCCAATTCCAAGCTGCATATTGGAAATCATGGGGAAACGTCGATTACGCAAACTGACGGAAAAGCATCGGAAATCTCGGGAATATATGCTGTGGAGAGTTCAATCGTTACTCTTGGTGAAAAGAATCAGGAGAACATTACCATTAATAACAGCTCAACATATGAAGCATATGGGATTTATTCCTATGGAAATTCAGAAGTGAATACGGGAGCAGGAGAAGATATCACTCTCATTCAAAATGGAGGAAGCAGCAGTCAGCTTGGTGGAACTGTTGCTTCTGATAGTATAAAGATCCATTTAGGCAAGAGCAGCAGCAATCGTATTGAGGTCAATCAGGGCGAAGTAAGAACTGTTGTGGGAATCTATTCCGTTTCTGATTCAACAGTCAATCTTGATGATGATAATTACAATGGTATTATACTTAACAATGGAACAGCAAAAACTGTATATGGAATTTTTTCAGATACAAATTCAGCAGTAAAGATCGGAAAGAACGGTGCTGTATCCATTATTCAGAACGGAGGAAAATCTTCTTCAATCTACGGAATGGTAAATTATGACAGTTCTACGATTTCTGCTGGTGATGGACTGCGGGTTTGTATAGATTATACCGGAGATGGAACTAAAAACACTACAACCGGCATGTGGAACTTTAATAACTCTCATATGAACCTTGGAAATGACAGCACTGTTTCTGTATCTGTTGTAAATACCAGCAAGGAAACAAAAGGATCCGCTGTCAGCGGCATGCGGAATATACTGGCAGATTCTTCCTTTGGCAGGAATCTTCATGTTCAGGTTAAAGCTGATAATTATGAAAGCGCAGAAGGTATCCGGAATACTGGTGTTGATCGTAATTCTGGGAAGAAGAAAAATGGAGTTCCGGCAACAATGACCATTGGTGACAATCTTTCTGTTGACGTAGAAGCTTCCAGCCTCACCGGCGATGGGGCTCCCACAGTGGAAGGCATCCGCAACGGCACGAACTATAATCCTGCATATACCTTTTCTCAGGGAAATACCATGCTTACGGTGGGGAAGAACGCCCATATCTCTGTTACGGCCCCCGATAAGGTCACCGATGTATCGGCGCTCCATTCTTTCAACCATGCCGATGCTGAGCTTGGCGACGGCGCTGTTCTTACAGTGAACAGTCATGCCAGGAACAGCAGCGGCCGTATCATCAACAATGTGGTCAAGGCGGATGACGCAGGCCATATCACCTTCGCTGGTGGTATGACCCTTGTGGGCAGCCAGAACGCCATCTACAGCACCGGCGATGGCAGCTCTGTTACCGCCATGGGCGCGGGCCGCAAGGTCATTCTTGGTGATCTGGAATCGGCGGACAATGGCTCCATCAAGCTCAACCTCAACACAGCAGATTCCCTGCTTCGCGGCAAGTCCACCATTGACGGATTCCAGCCTGATGCAGCGACGACGCATGGCTTGATGGCTGCAACGGCAGAGGTGAATGATGCAAGTGGCAATGCTTCTGGAGGCAACATGCTAGCCGATACAGAGCTGACTGTAGCCAATGGCGCCCGCTGGGATATGACGGACAATAGCCAGGTGACGACGCTGAACCACGACAATGGCGGCACGGTCAATATGGCCTACAATCCCAAGCTCCAGCGGCTCGATGTCGGCACCTACAGCGGCAAAGATGGCGTTTTCCGCATGAAGTCCGACCTGAATGAGCTCGAGACGGCGGGCAATCTGCATGCGGATAAGGTATACATTAACGATGCTTCTGCTGGCTCCAAAGGTCTTATCCAGGTCCACGACGAAAGCTTCCTGACGGGCCATGAAGTCACGGGCACGAAGTACCAGCTGCTTGTCACGGATGCGAGCGGCAAGGCGACATTCAGCGGCCTGACGCTCGATGAGGGCGGCCTCTGGGATGTGACGCCGACGATTGAGAACGGTACGTACGTACATGATGTGATGGGTGTCGAGAATGCCGATGCGACGCAGTGGTATCTGACCAAGCTCGAAAAGACCATCAACAAGGGGACGAAGCCCTTGATCGGTGCGGCCGACTACGCTTATGGCGACTACCGCATGGATATCGAGACGCTGCGCCAGCGCATGGGCGAGCTGCGGTTCCTCAAGGACAAGCAGGATGCGTCGGGGATCTGGGCGCGCATGTACGGCGGCGAGTTCGACGGTCCGGGCTATGACAGCCGCTACCACGCTTTGCAGCTCGGCTATGACTATGCGGCGAATCCCAAGAGCTTCTACGGCTTCTTCGGTGAGCGCGGGATTGCTTCGCCGCATTACAACTACGGCACGAGCAGCAATCATTCGCTGGCGGCGGGGCTCTACGGCACGTGGTTCGGCGATTCGGGCGTCTACACGGACGCCGTGGCCAAGTGGGGCCGCGATGATGTGGACCTCCACGCGACAGGTTTGTACCCGGATCAGGCCAATTACCGCACGCGTGCGGCAAGCCTGAGCCTCGAGTACGGCAAGACGATGAAACTCAATGATAAGGGCGTCTTTATAGAGCCGCAGGCCCAGCTCGTCTACGGGCATCTCGGCAGCACGCATTACACGACGGCACGCGAGAAGCAGGTCCATCTCGATGACTACGACAGCTTCATCGGCCGTGTCGGCTTCGTCTTCGGCCGCCGCACGCCGGATGCCGAGAAGCCGCTCGACTACTACCTGCGCCTCTCCGCGCTGC